>NZ_JBFUJP010000008.1:0-108758 GCF_056401315.1 Rhodococcus sp. P4_F5
AAACGATCCGCCGTCAGATCACTGCGACCGACATACCCACGCGCCAACTGCACGCCCGCCAGGTACAACTCACCCGCCACACCCACCGGCACCGGCCGCAAGCGAGCATCCAACACGAACACCTGCGTGTTCCACACCGGCGCACCGATCGGCACACCCACCACATCCGCGGCAGTGACCTCGTGGAACGTCACATCCACCGCGGCCTCCGTCGGCCCGTACAGGTTGTGCAACTCGGCGCCACTCACCCGAAGCAGACGCGCCGCCGTCACCGCCGACAGCGCCTCACCGCTGGTGAACACCCGCCGCAGCGATCCACACCCGCCGATGTCCGCGCTCGCCAGAAGCACTTCGAGCATCGACGGCACGAAATGCACTGTGGTGACCGACTCCTCGCGGATCACGCGTTCGAGACAGACGGGATCGCGGTGAACGTCCGGCGCAGCAACCACCAACCGCGCCCCCACCAGCAGCGGCCAGAACAACTCCCACACCGACACGTCGAACGTCACCGGCGTCTTCTGCAACACCACGTCGTCGGGCCCGAGCCCGTACTCCCCCTGCGTCCACAACAGACGGTTGACCACTGCCGCATGCGAAACGACCACGCCCTTCGGCCGCCCCGTCGACCCGGACGTGAAGATCACGTACGCCGCATTCCCCGGCCGCAACGGTGCCGACCGTTCCCCATCCGTGACCGGTCCCGGATCGAACCCGGAAACATCCAGGGTGCCGATGTCGAGAACCGGGGTCTCGCCCGGCATCTCGAACCCATCTGTTCCGGCGGTCAACACGCACACCGGTGCCGCCGTCCCCACCACATACCCCACCCGCTCGGCAGGCTGGTCCGGGTCGATCGGAACGTACGCCCCACCCGCCGCCATCACCGCATGGATCCCCACCACCATCTCCACCGACCGCGCCGCCGCCACCCCCACCATCGACTCCGGGCCCACACCCAGCGAAATCAAGTACCGCGCCAGCCGATTCACCCGGGCACCGAACTCCGCATACGACAACACCGTGCCCTCGAACGACACCGCGCCCGCATCCGGAGTCCGCGCGACCTGCGCCTCGAACAACGCCGCCAACGTTCCCGCCCGCACCGCACGGGCCGTCGCGTTCCACCGCTCGACCACCAACTCCCGCTCACCGGGGACGAGCACGTCCACGTCACCGACCCGCACGCCCGGATCCTCGACCACACCCCGCAGAACCCGGACAAACCGCTCGGCGAACCCCTCCACGGTCGCGCGGTCGAAGACATCCGACGCGAACGTGAACTCTGCCGAGAGGCCCGCTGCGCTCCCCGTGTCGTCGTAGCCCTCCGCGAGCGTCAACTGCAGGTCGAACTTGGCCACACCGGATTCGACGTCGACGACCTCCGCCGTCAGTCCCGGCAACTCCACCCGGGGTGTCGCCGTGTTCTGGAACTCCAACATGACCTGGAAGAGCGGCGAGTACGCGGTGGAGCGGCCGGGTGCGAGCGCCTCGACCACGCTCTCGAAGGCGACCTCCGCATGATCGAAGGCCTCGAGGTCCGTCTCGCGGGCGCGGGAAAGCACTTGGGCGAAAGACGCTTCGAGCTCCACGTCGGTCCGCAACACCAGCGTGTTGACAAACATCCCCACCAAGTCGTCCAACGCCTCTTCGCCCCGGCCCCCGACCGGCGTCCCGAGTGCGATGTCTGCGGACCCGCTCAACCGCGCCGCGAGCACCGCCAGCGCTGCGTGCATCACCATGAACATCGTGGCGTCGTGTCGCCGCGCCAGCAGGATCAGGTCCCGATGCAACCGCGCAGGCAGTGCGAACCGAACGCGCTCACCGCGCAGTGATCTCTCCGCGGGCCTCGGTCGATCCAGTGGCAGCGCGATGGCGTCGGGGAGACCGGAGAGCGCCGTCTTCCAGTACGCCAACTGCTCCGACATCATGCTGTCGGGATCGTCGTCACCGCCGAGAACCGCCCGCTGCCACAGTCCGTAGTCGGCGTACTGCACCGGGAGCGGGGGCCAGTCCGGCGTCTGCGTCGCCGCCCGCGCGGCGTAGGCGACCGCCAGGTCACGGGCCAGCGGTGCGAGCGACGCTCCGTCCGCGGAGATGTGGTGAACGACCAGCATGAGGACGTGCTCGTCGGGCCCGGTCCGCAGCAGTGCGCCACGCACGGGTGCCTCCGCGCTCACGTCGAAGCCTCGGGACGCCAGCTCGGCAATCTCCGCCCGCAACGCCTCCTCGTCTCCGAGGAGCCAGGGCGTCAGGTCCGGAACCACCTGCGCCGACGGCACTATCACCTGATGCGGACCGTCCTCCGACGCCGGATACACGGTGCGAAGCGACTCGTGCCGTTCGATCACGTCCCCCACCGCCACCCGGAGCGCCTCGACATCGAGCGTCCCGGACAGGCGCAGCGCCATCGGAATGTTGTATGCCGGCGACGAGATGTCGAACTGGTTGAGGAACCACACACGCTGCTGCGCAAGCGAAAGCGGAATCCGGTCGGGGCGGCGGCGCGCCACCAGGTTCGGGCGGTCGGGGCGCCTCACGTCGGTACGACCGACCCATCTGGCCAGCGCCTCCACGGTCGGCGCCTCGAACAGGGTCCGCACACCGAGATCGACGCCGAGCGCGGCATTGAGACGCGCGATGACACGGGTCGCGACCAGAGAGTTACCTCCGAGGTCGAAGAAGCTGTCGCCCCGGCCGATCCGCTCCACACCGAGGACGTCGGCGAAGACCCGCGCCACGGCCTGCTCCACCGGACCGGCTGGTGCGCGGAACTCGGCCRCCGCCGAGAGGAACTCCGGCACCGGCAACGCCTCGCGGTCGACCTTCCCCGCGGGCGTCATCGGCATCTCGTCCAGCATCACGATCGCCGACGGAACGAGATGCGGCGGCAACTGCCCCGAGACGTGGTCCGTCAACTCAGCGGACGCGACCGCCTGCCCGGTCGCCGGCAGCACGTACGACACCAGCACCGTGTCGCCGGACGGCGCCGTTCGCGGCACCGTCAGTGCGGTCCGGACGCGGGGGTGAGTGCGGAGGGCCGTGTCGATCTCGCCGGGTTCGATCCGGAATCCGCGCACCTTCACCTGGAAGTCGCTGCGGCCCAGGTACTCCAGTGAGCGGTCGGTTCGCCACCGCACCACGTCACCGGTTCGGTACATCCGGTCGCCCGGTCCGCCGAAGGGGTCGGCCACGAACCGCTCGCCAGTCAACGCCGGTTTGCCGTGATAGCCGCGGGCCAGGGCGGGGCCCGAGAGGTAGAGCTCGCCTGCGACGCCGACCGGTACCGGCCTCAGGCGTGCGTCCAGGACCACCTCGTGGAATCCCCGAAGCGGACCTCCCAACGTGACGGCTCCGGTCGGCGACATCGGTTCGCTGATGTTCGACGCGACGGTCGCCTCGGTCGGCCCGTACGCGTTGTACAACCGGCGGCCCCCTTCTCGGGCACTCGGGAGACTTGGTACAACCCACCGCTTCACCAGATCCGGCAGGCAGGCCTCACCGCCGAGAACCACGTCCCGAAAGTCGGTGAGGCCGTCCGGGTCGACGGTTCCGAGCGCCGCGGTCGTGATGAATCCGTGGGTCACCCGCTCCGAGCGCAGGAGCCGGGACAACTCCTCGCCGCCGTAGACCGTGGGCGCAGCGATCACCATCGTCGCGCCGGCGCCGAACACCTGCAGATACTCCAGGACGGACGCGTCGAAGCTCGGCGTCGAGAAGTGCAGAACCCGTGACGCCGACGTCGCACCGAACCGTGAACGCTGTTCGGCGGCAAGGCTCTCGAGGCCACGGTGGGTGACCGACACGCCCTTGGGCCGGCCGGTGGAGCCAGAGGTGTAGATCACGTAGGCCGGATTCTCCATGCGGAGGGCCCGGGGCCGCTCGGCGTCGGTGACGGCGGACGCCGGCGCGGTCTCGCACCGGATCCGGACTTCGTCGTCGTCGAGCACCAGCCACGGTGTGGTGTCCGGCAGCAGGACACGCTCGGCGGCGACCGTGACCCCCACGACTGCGCCGGAGTCGTCGAGCATGTGCTCGACTCGCCCGGACGGATACCTCGGATCCACCGGCACGAACGCGGCACCCGACTTGGCCACCGCCAGCATGGACAGGACCGACTCGATGGAGCGGGTCATGCCCAGCGCCACACAGTCTTCGGGACCTATGCCGCGTTCGAGGAGGACCCGCGCCAGCTGGTTCGAGCGCTCGTCCAGTTCTCGATACGTCATCTCGACACCGCGACTCGAGAGGGCGACACCCGCCGGATGTGCTCGTGCCGCGGCGGCGAAGAGTTCGGGCAGCGTGCGTTCCGGGCTGCCCGACGGACCACGAACCGGAACTAGGGTGGCGCGTTCGCTGCCGGAGAGGATGTCGATGTCGCCGACGTCGATCCCCGGGTCGATCGTCACCGCCTCCAGGATCTGACGTAGCCGCATCCCGAGCCGGGTCACCGTTGCCGGGTCGAACAGGTCGACGGCGAACCCGAGCGCTGCGGTGATGCCGGACGGGCTGCCGTCGGCGTCGAAGTGCTCGGCCGCGGCCACCCGCAGGTCGAACCTGCCGAGCCCGGTCGCCGCCCCGTCGCGGCACTCGAACAGCACCTGGACGATCGGCGAGAACGCTGGGGAATCACCGATCCCGAGTATCCGCGGCAGCTGATCGAAGGGAACATCGCAGTGCTCGAACGCCTCCTGCTCGATCTCCTGAACCCGACCGAGGAGGTCCGTGAAGGACACGTCCGGATCGACGCGACTGCGCAGCACCACGATGTCCTGACGCTCGCCCACCGCAGCCGGCGTTCCGACGGCTACGTCGGAGACGCTCCCGAGGCGGCTCAGCAGAACCGCCAACGCAGTGTGCAGAACCGCGAAACTGGTGGTGTCGTGTTCGCGTGCCAGCGCGGCGATTCGGCGATGGAGGCCCGCGTCGATCGGGAGTTCGACGCGGTCCGCCTGCAGTGACTGTGCGGCGGGTCGGGCCCGGTCGGTCGGCAAGGTCAGCAGTTCAGGCAGGCCCGAGAGCCGTGCCTGCCAGTACTCGCGGTTCTGCGCTTCGAGCCGGAGCCGCTCGCCTTCGCGGTAGCTCGCCCCGTGAACGGTTTCGAGTGGCGCCTGCGGGTCTGCCGCGAGGAACTCTTCCAGCAGTTCGACGAACTGCCGGTGGTGCCGGTGTAGAGCCGAACCACGGTATCGGCCGGGATTGGCCCGGAAGTCGACGAGGACCTCGTCCGGCGCACCACTCGGGTACACGTTGACCAGCAGGTCGTCCACCGGACCGGACGTGACGATGTGGTACTCGCCGACCAGTGGGCCCAGCTGAACTTCCTGGCGGAAGAGCATGACGTTCACCATGGGCCCGTCGAGCCGGCCGCCGTGGTTCGTGCTCAGGTCGCGGCGGATGTCGTCGAGACTGCACCGCTGATGCCGCAATGCGCCCGTCAGCTCACGGCGGACCCGCGCCACGAGGTCCGCGACCGTGCCTCCTTCGTCGACCGAGATCGGCAGCGGCGCAACGCTGACCATCATGCCGCCGGAGTTGCGCAGCAAGGCGGTTGTCCGGCCGGACAGCGGAACCTGCACGAGAACATCGGGTTTCGCCGTCAGGCGGGAGAGGTAGCAGGCGAAGGCGGCGATGATCGTGACCGCGGCATCCGGGGTTGCCTGCTTGCCGGAATCGAGGAGCAGCCCGGCGGCCGACCCGGACAGCACGGCGCTCTCGAGGTCACTTCTGGCGGGTGCGGGCGCCGGCTCGTCGGCCAGGGTCGATCCCTCGACGGCCTGCACTCGCTCCGCCCAGTAGGCCCTATCGTCCGTGAATCGGCCGGAGTTCCGGTAGCGCGCGTCGAGGTCGCAGAGCTCGTGCAGGGCGGCGGGCCGACTCGGATCGGGTTCGCGACCGGCCGCCGAGGCCGAGTAGCGGTGCGCGATCCGGTTGACCATCGTCATGGCGCCGTAGCCGTCGAGCGCGACATGGTGGATGCGGCTGTACCAGAGGTAGTGCGACTCTCCCACGCACAGGACGGAGGTCTCGACCAGTCGATCCGCGCCGAGGTCGAGCGGGACCTGGTAGCTCCGGTGCATCCACTCATGGGCCGCGGCGACCGGGTCGTCCTCGCTACGAAGGTCGACGACGGGGAGCGGGATGTCGGTCGCGTGATCGACGTACTGCATCGGCTCGCCGTCCACCTCGACCACCCTGAGCAGCGGCGACTGGAACTCGCTGGCGACCGCGACGATCTCCCGCCGCAACAGGTCGACATCCAGGTCGCCGCGCAACTCCACGTAGTGCGCTATCGAGATCGGCACCTCGGGTCGGAGTTGCTGCGCGAACCAGGTCGCACGCTGCGGCGCGGACAGCGGGAACCGCACGGCGTCCGACAGTTGCGAAGCCGGTTGCCGTCGGTCGTCCGGTTTCACGGCGGTTCCTCGCCGTACGGCGTATCCGGCCGGTGACAGTGCCGCCGTGGGCTGATCTGAACTCGTGAATGCGGGAGGCGGATGCGTCTGTCCGTCTCCCTGATCATTTCTTCGGCAGATCCTGGGCGCACAAGACTTTTATGGTCGCACGGTGGCGCGGACGGCGTCGAGATATGGCCGATGCCGCTCCCCTCCCGACGCCGCTACCCCATCGGCGCGACGGCGAGCGGGGTTGACAGCGCGGGGTGGTAGATCACGCCGGTACGCAGGTGGTCGATCTGCGCCTGGAGCCCAGCCTCGATGTCCGTGAGACTCAGGGTGAGGTCACGGGTGTTCTGCGATCGCAGCTCGTGATGGGCGATGTCGGCGTGCAGGGCGTCGAGGTCGTGGTCCGCGGCGGCCATCCGGCGCACAACCTCCCGGTTGGCCAGTACCGACTCGAGCGAACGACCGCTCGGGACGTGTCATGAACACAGGTCACAGCAGGTTTCCAGACGGGTTGTACATGCGAGAGTTACCGAGCAGCGAGAGGGCCGAGCCTGCTGGCGAGGTCCCCAGGTCGACCCGTCCAGACCGGTGGTTTCGGTGTCGAGGATGCAGGCCGCACCGGGTTCGAGTATCAAGGTGGCCAACTGGCGGAGCGGCGGGTCGATGGCGGTCACTGCATCCTCATCGGTCCAGAACATGGTTGCGTACGGTTCCGACATCACGCGCCGGGCTACTGCTCAGGCCCGAGACCTGCACGTGGTCGGCGGGCTCAACGTGTGATCTCACGCCTGGATCAGGGGGCCGCATCGAACGTCGAACCGCTCGCGGACCGTATCCAACGTCCGGCGGTGGCGCTCACGGTCGCGGCGGTTGGCGACCGCGAATCGCGCCGTCCCGAGCAGTCGGCGGTGCAGCGGGTACCACCGGTCGAAATCGAGTCCACAATCGCGAAACACCCTGGTGGGTAAAGCATCTGCGAGAAGGCCGAGGTTGTACATCGACAACACGAACGCGGTGTACGGGAACGCCTGCTTTCCGCCTTTTCTCAGCAGACCACCCACGTCGAGTTCGTAGAGCGGGAGGTCGCGAATCCTGCCCGAGAACATCAGGTGTGCAAGGTAATAGCTCGTGAACGAAGGCAGGTGCAGGATGGTGGATCGCGGGTTCACCGACACCACCGACCCGGCGCGGGAGACGTACGGCTCATAGGGGTGGTCGACCTTGATGTACCCGGTGCAGTTCACGATCCAGCTTCCCGGTTCGACAGTCCTGGTCGCGCCACTCCGGAGCACGACATCGGTGGAACCGTCGCGATCGACGGCGTCGACGAAGTGATCCATGATCACATCGTTCAGGCCCGCGGCGATCGTCGCCCTCTCCGATTCCGACTGAATTCCCAGCAGGAAGTTGCGGGCCCCCGGGGTCGGACCGGTGCCGTGCGTCGCGCGGTACCACCGCGCGACGGCCGTCTCGTTTGTCCCGTCGAACCGTCTGGCCGTTTCCGCCGCCACAGCGTTCGGAAGCGCCCCGCGCCACCATCGCCGGGCCCCTACCGGGAACGACCGGTCACGGCTGATGAAGAACGTTCCGGCGCCCGCCACCAGGTTCACCTCCCGGCCGGGACACGCCCTGACGAGCGCGTGCACGGTGTCCATGGCGGTCTTGCCGCCACCGATCACCCATACCGGCGTGTCACTCTCCCCCATCTCACCCACCCGTACGTCGCAGTGGTCGGGAGACACCGACCGTACCCGCGAACTCGACACCGCGAGTGGATCGTTGGGGGTGATGCCGAGCCCGTAGGCCTTGATCAGCTGCCGCGCCAGTACGACCTGTCGCTGCCCGTCGGGTGCAGTGCAGGTGATCCGCACAACCCCATCGGCTTCATCGCAGGACTCGAATGACCAGCCGAAGAACTCGTCGACCCGCACGCGGTCCTTGATCACGTCGAGGCAGTGCTCGAAGTGATCGAGTACCTCGTTCTTGGTTGCCAGATATGACGGGCTCCGGTCGAGCTTCCATGCGATGTCACCTGCGGTGAACATGCCGTGAGGTTGGTGCAGGCGGACATAGGGGTAGGTGTCGACCCACATGCCGCCAACCCGTCGGCGGCGTTCGATCAGAATCACGCGCTGGTCGCGTGTCAGGTACCGGCTGGCGACGAACAGTGCATTCAGCCCGGCGATGCCGGCTCCGACGATGCACACGTCGAAGACTTCTGGCGTTGCCTTCTGGTTTGGCGTTGCGTTCTCGTTCGACGAACGTGCTTCGGTCACCGTGACCTCCCCACACTGCCGCGTCGAGTGTGATCGCGATGACGGCAGCGGTCACATACAGACTACTGGGCGGCACAAGCTGTCGGCCGTAACTCGAATCGGCACGATTTCGGCGCGAGCGCGCGCCGGTGTCGAGGTGGTAGCCGTTGCCGGACGGGGTGTATGGAGGCGGACGAGGAGGAACTGGTCGGGGTGTTCAATGCGCCGGCCCGGCGCGATCTCCCCGACACGACCGCCTGGGCACTGTTGTAGTCCGGGTAGCGCCTGTAGTCCGGACAGCGCCTTGGGACCCATATCTCGATGATCGAGTTACTCGACAGTCGATCTACTCGACCGCGCCTCCCGGGCGCCGAGGACACGCTCACCGAAATTGTTTCGGCCGCCGTGTAGCACTCTGGCCCGACGGGACGATGCACTCAGTGACGCGACACACCGTTCGGGGCAGGAGACGTGTGTGTCCTGATGTCGACACAGGGAGCGGGCATGACATTTCGCAGGTTCTTCGCACGACATCGCATCGCCTCGGGAATGATCGCGCCCGCAATCGTGGGGGTCGCGGCGGTGATCACGCTGCCGTTGGCCCTGTCCTCGGGGCCCACCACCGTGGACACCGAGCTGACGGCATCGACCACCGAGTGCCACGACATGGTGACCATCTCGGTGGCAGGCCGAGGTGACACGCCGGTCGACGGTACGAAGATGCTGGTCGGCCCCGACGACGAGCGGCTCCCGGCGATGTTGTCGAGCGACTACAGCAGCCGCTGGGTCGACCCGGTGGTGAACGCGCCGAAGGGTGCGGTCGACAAGGACTCCTACGCCGCGGTCTACATCGCCTACCCCGCAAACATGGACAGCTACGAGGACGCGGTCACGGCGGGGGTGGCCAACACCGAAACGGTGATGCGAAAGATCCAGCAGTCGTGCCCGGACACCAAGTTCGCGGTGGTGGGGTACAGCGAGGGCGCCGACGTTGCGCGTCGTGTCGCGATGGACGTCGGACACCAAGTGGCCGAGGCCGACGGCGGCTACTCGATCGCCAATCCCGCAAACGTCGTCGGTGTCGTCATCCTCGCCGACGCGGGCCGCGCGGCCGGCCAGGGACCCTTCCCCGGCTCGAAGAACCCGTTCACCAACCCGGACGGGTTCGACACGAAGTATCAGACCGGCGGTGCCGCGATACCGGGACAGGGCGCCCTGCCGGACACCGGGGGCGACGATTTCGGCGCGCTGGCCGGCAAGGTCGCGTCGTTCTGCTCCGACGGTGACCTCACCTGCTCTGCGCCGGAGAACATCTCGCTGCTGCAGCTGGTCGTCAACGTGGGTCGGCAGTTGAACGTCGACGGGCTCGAGCGTCAGGGGCTCACCCCGGCGACCGGGCAGGATGTCGCCGTCGTCCTCGGCCAGATCGCGATGAACGCGTTCGCCGAGATCGGGTCTCAGCCCGACTGGATGCAGAGCGACGAGACCTTCCTCGACGTGCTGCTGAAGGTGTCGGCCCCGACCTACAAGCCGGGCGAGACGCCCGCGACAAAGACACCGGTGAAGGATGTCGCGATCTCCACGGACGAGATGTCGCCGCTCGCCTACCTGCCGCAGAAGGTGCTCAACGAGATTCTCGGGCTGATCGTGACGAACCAGAACACCATCCCGGTGGTCATGAGCGACCCGTACAACCTCACCCTCGGCCCGGACGCCAAGGGCCATCACTTCGACTACTGGCGCGATGCCAATGCAGCCAACGGCAAGCCGCTGACGTCCGCCGAGTACGCCGCCGCGTGGCTGACCGAGCTTGCGAAGCAGGCACAGAATGGGCAGCCCGTGGTGACGACCACCAAGCCCGACGCCGATGCGTTGGCCTCGGTCGAGAAGCTGTCGTCGGAGGGCTCGGCCGCGACCGCCGCGGCGACGGCCAGTGCGGCGCCGTCCGCGACGGCGACGGCGACGGTCAAGCAGGAGCCGACCCCGGAGTCGTCGACGGAAAAGTCGACGAGCAGCAGTGCCACGGTGACCCCGTCTGCGTCGGTGCCTGCGGCTGCCCCGTCCGGAGTTGAGAGTCCCGTACCGACGACGGAGGACTCAGCAGCAGCAGCGGCCGAGGTGTCCGCTCCGGAGGCATCGGCGGAGTCGGTCGGGGAGGCATCGGCGGACGTTTCGTCGGAGACTACGGAACCGTCGCCGAGCATCCCGGCACCCACCACGACTGCGAGTGCGCCCGCCAAGGTTTCAGGATCGAAATGACAGCGCGCCGGAGCTCCCACCTCGACGCCTGCGCCATCCCGGGGATTCAACGAATCTCGGGTTGATGTCCTCGGTGGAACTTCAGAACGGCGGCGGCTCGTCCGGCCGCGGGGGCGGCGGGCTCGGCGGCGGGAACATCGCCGGGTCCAGGTTGATCGGTTCGCCGATCCTGGCTGCTCCGACGTAGTCGCCGCCGGCCTCGCGGATCTCACGGATCGTGCGGTCGAGTTCCGGGTCGGGTGTTCTCCAACCTGGGGCGTTGAGGTCGAGAAGGAACTCCAGGTCGCTCAGAATCGGTGAGCACATCTCCGCGAACATCCGGTCGAGCGTCGCCTGGTCGGTGAGGATGTTGGGGTCGATTCCGCGCGCGGCGAGATCTGCCTCGGTGCGAGCGCGCCCGGTCTGTCGAGTGGGGGCGGCGTCGCAGTCGGGAGTGCTGTCAGCGCAGTCAGAAGCACCATCAGAACTGCACTCGCTCTCGGTTGCGCCGGCCGGGTCGGGCACGTCCGGCGGGCGCGAGGCGCCATGTTCGTCGGGGAGTCCGTATTCGCCCGCGACGCTGTGGTCATCCGGCACGTCACCTTCATCCGAGACGCCGCCTTGATCCGAGGGGCCACGGCCATCCAAGGAACCGCATTCGTCAGTGACATCCTGCTCGCAGAATGCTCCCCCGGGCGTTGTGACCACCTTTTCGCCGTTCGGGTCGGTCCACTCGAGGCGTCCGCCACCGATCTGCCGAACCTTCCAGTACCCCTGCGTCTTGAGGCGGTGATGGCGGCGGCACAGGCACGCCAAGTTCAGTTCGGTGGTCGGTCCGCCGAGTTCGGGATGGTCGCAGTCGAACGGGACCGTGTGGTCGAGGTCGCAGTGCTCTGCCCGTTCGGTGCAGTTGGGGAATCTGCAGGTTCCATCCCGCGTCCGGACAATCCTCTCCAGGCGCACCGATGGTCGGTAGGTCAGTTCCTCGCGGCGTGCCCTGGTTCGATTACGGATCACCGATGACGCGATGCCGCCCTTGGCCAGCGCCCTGCCGATGCCGAGGATCGGTCCGGGAACCGAGGTGTCCACGCTATGGCCGTTCACCCACTCCACGGAATCGTTCCGGGGGCCTACGGCCACGGTCGGCTCGGGGCCGTCAACCGTGTAGCCGGCCTGGAGTAGCGCGTTGATCAGGCTGTCGACCAGACCTTCCCGGTCGGCCTCGGTGAGGGTGAGGACCTGTCGCCAAGTGGCGTTGGCGGACAGTTCGCGGGCGTGCTCGGCATCGATGGAACCGTAGCCGTGCAGGTAGCCCGGGAGGTCGTCGAGCCCGAGCAGGGTCGAGGCATTGACCCCGACGAGGACCGTGGTGTGCGAGTCGATGTTGCCGGTGGACGAATGTAGTTCGCTCTCAGCACTGTCCACGACGGTATCGGTATCACCGTTTGCGGCGTCGATCGCCTCGGGGCCTTCGACGTTGGTGTCGCCGGTGCTGCCGGCACGGTCAGGCGCTCCCGCGCCGTCGTCGTGGTTTCCCATGGAACCCGCTTCGCCGTCGACTGTTTCGGAGCGCTTCGGGCAGGCGCAGCCCTGCCCGCACCGGCATTCCAACCTGCTTCCGCCGCAGGCAAGCACCTCCAACGCGTCGGCACGGCGCTGCGGCAGCGTCCTCGGGTCGTTGCCGCACACCTGAAACGACATGGCCCGCAACCGCATTCCGAGTGCCTGTCCAGATGCGGCCGACAGCTTCCCCGAGAGTTCGACCATTCGGTCCTCGTCTGCCGTCAACCACACGCCGCGGCCGTCTTGGGCGGACTCACGGCGCTTGCGGGCACCCTCGGGGTCGTGCTTGTTGATCAGCCGGCGGGCCTTCGCCTTGAGCTTGTTCCGCGACCTCTCCGCGGCACCGCCGAGGAGGAGACGTTCGATCAGTTCGAGCTTGTCGTCGGAGACGTTGACCAGTACGTCGTTGATTGCCTGCGCCTTGCCGAGGTCAATTGTTCCGGCGGCGAACGCCTTCGACGTGCGGTGCAGGCGAAGCCGAAGGCCGACACCGAGGTCGATCATCCGGTTCGCCTCGTAATCGGTGATCCGCAGCGTCCCGGCGACCTCGATGTGCGCGTACTCCCCCTCGTGCGCCTCGTTGACTCCGCGGGCGGCATCCTCCGCGCAACGAGTGAAGTACACCGTGGTGACGGCGTCGATCTCGCGGAACTGCTCGCGGGCAATCCGGGCATGATGTCCGCGCAGCGTCTCGGGCAGGTCGCGGTGGGTCAGATCGTCGAGCAATGGCTCGACCGACGTGACCTCCCACGACTCCGGAACCTCGAACATACGTACTAGTTTACGCCGTCCATGGGGCCTACACCAGCCCTTTGTGGGCTGGATCGAACATCCATTCATCCCCTCGGCTTCGCAAGCCCTCCCATGCAACTGCAACCGCTTCCCGCGTCCAAGCGCCGGCGCTCGCCGGCGGGGGCGCGGTCGACAGCGCGGCACTCCCGGCCCCACCGCCCCCTCCCGACAGTGAGCCTCGTCGGTCCCGTAACGGTCCGGACACGACGACATGAAACCTCGAGCAGCGAATTCGTCCGGCGCACAAATCCCCACGCAAAACGGACACATAAGCAGACAAAAGCCTGATACCGGACGGAATTGAGGCTATTCCTTATATTCATTTCCCACTGAGTGAGACAGGCCTGGCATCAAACCGTGACCTTCGCTACAAATAGTCACGCGCTGAGATGCGCATCACCCCTACCCTCACCACTTAGGAGCACCATCATGGGTTCAACTGCCGAAGACCTGAAGACCGCCGGCGACGTCCAGAAGGTCATCGCCGCACTCGGTGGCACCCTCGTCGGTGTTGGCGCCGTGGTCGGCCTGGGTCTGGCACTGACCTCGTTCAGCGCCGCGTAATTCAGCCTTTCCGAAAACCGGATCCCGCAGCCTCGGCTGACGGATCCGGTTTTCGGCGTTTCAGCCCGCTCAGCCCACCCGGTCCGCGAGCACCAGCGCGAAACGCTCCTGCGGATCGGTCCACACCCGGTCGCTGCCGAACCCGGCCCGCTCCAGCTCCTTGCAGATGCCCTCGGGCCGGAACTTCGCCGAGATCTCCGTCCGCATCTGCTCCCCCTCGGCGAAGCGCACCTGCGTGCCGAGAACCGGCAACTGCACCGTCATCGCCCTCGTCGCCTCCAGACGCATCTCGATCCACTCGTGCGCCGCGTCCCACAACGCCACGTGTCGGAACTTCGACACGTCGAAGTCCGCGCCCAACTGCTCGTTGAGCACCGACAGCAGGTTGAGGTTGAACCGGGCGGTGACCCCCGCCGCGTCGTCGTAGGCCGGCACCAGTACCGCCGGATCGGTCACCAACCCCACCCCCAGCAGCAGTTGCTCCCCCTCGTCGAGGACCTCGGCGATCGAGGCGAGGAACTCCTCCCGCTCCTCCGGAACCAGGTTTCCGAGGGTGCCGCCCAGGAACGCGATCATCCGCCGACCCCCGCGGGGCAGGTTGTGCAGCGTGTCGGTGAAGTCGCTGACGATCCCGTGCACCGTCAGCTCGGGGAACTCGTCGGCCAGCTGCCGGGTCGCCGACACCAGGGCCGCCTCGGAGACGTCCTGCGGCACGTACCGCTCCAGCGTGCCGTGCGCGGTGAGCGCAGCGAGCAGCAACCTCGTCTTGTCCGACGAACCGGAACCCAGCTCGACGAGGATCTGCGCGGACGTGGCCTCCGCGACATGGGTGGCGCTGGCCCGCAACAGTTCTCGCTCGGTGCGGGTGGGGAAGTACTCCGGCAGGCGAGTGATCTCCTCGAACAGTTCGCTCCCGCGGGCATCGTAGAACCATTTGGGCGGCAACCACTTCGGCGTGGCGGCCAGCCCGATGCGGGCGTCCTCGCGCAGGCTCAGGTGCAGCTGCTCCGGTGACAGGTGAACCTCCACCGTCGGTTCGCTCATGACTGTTCCTCCCAGTCGGGTACTGCGGTGATGCTCAGCTGTCCGGGTCTGGCCTGCACCACGTGCCGGTCCGGCACCGCCCGCCAGCCCGGTTCGTCGTCGATCGGTTCCGATGCCAGCAGCACCGTCGTCTCGTCCACCCGCACCGACAGCGAGTGGTACACCGTCGTCGCCCACAGCGTCGTCCCGTCGCCGAGCAGCAGGTTCAGTCGCGACGCCGGCGCCGCCTCCAACACGTCCGCGACCACCGACCGCAACGCGCCCTCCGGCCCGTCGGCCGCGAGGCGCCGGCGTACCAGCGTCCACACCAGCGCCGAATCGGTCAGCGCCGGCATCCGCAGCAACTCCACTGCGGGCAGCCATTCCGCCAGCGCCGCCATCGAGTCCGGCCAGCCTTCGATGCACCCGTTGAGGCTGAATGCCCACCTGCCGTCGGTGAACGGCGCGCAGGCCGCCCGCTCGAGCGGCATGCCGACCGTGGCCGAACGCACCGCCGCCAGCACCCCACTCGAACGCACCTGCGCCAGCACCCCCTCGACCGCCGGATCGGACCAGACCGGTGCCGCGTTCCGGTAGGCGCACACGCCGCCCGCCCCGTCCCACCAGGCCGCGCCGAACCCGTCCGCGTTGATGGTGCCGCCGCCCCGCATGTCCCTCGGCGCCCAGGACTGCGTGGCCAGACTGTGCGGTCCGGCGGTGAGCAGACCACCCACAGCGCGCGGCGGGCCGAGGTAACCGAGGTGTCTACACACGGACCTACTCTCCCGGAACGTCTCGGGCACACCGGAACCCGGCGAATATCTGCCGCCGGACGGGAAGGTCCCAGTTGCGGAAGGTGCCGCGACAGGCCACCGGGTCGGTACCGAACGAACCTCCGCGCAGCACCTTGTAGTCACCGCCGAAAAACACCTCCGAGTACTCCCGGTACGGGAACGCCGAGAACCCCGGGTACGGCAGGAAGTCCGACGACGTCCACTCCCACACGTCACCGATCAACTGCTCCACTCCGAGTGCTGACCGCCCCGCCGGGTACGCCCCCACCCCGGCGGGTTCGAGGTGCCGCTGGCCCAGGTTGGCATGGGTCTCGTCGGGTTCGCCGTCGCCCCAGGGGAATCGGCGCGACCGACCGGTCCGGGGGTCCCAGCGCGCGGCCTTCTCCCATTCCGCCTCGGTGGGCAGCCGCCGGCCGGCCCAGCGGGCGTAGGCCTGCGCCTCGAAGTAGCTCACGTGCACCACCGGGCTGTCCGCCGGGAGCGGCGCCAACGTGCCGAACGCGCGCCGCCACCAGTTGCCGGCGCCGTCGCACTCCCAGAACTGCGGCGCCGCGAGCGACGCGGACTGCCGATGCGCCCAACCCCGCTCGCTCCACAACTCCCGCCGCCGGTAGCCGCCGTCGGCGAGGAACTCGAGGTAGCGGCCGTTGGTCACCGGCGCCGTGTCGATCGCGAACGCGGGCAGCACAACCCGGTGCGCGGGCCGCTCGTTGTCGAGGGCCCACGGGTCGGTGGACGTACCCATGGTGAACTCGCCGGCCGGCACCAGCACCTCCGTCGGCACCTCGGCGACCGGGCTCGGCGGCGGTGGCGCCGTCAGCACCGCCGGACCGCTGCGCAGTTGATGGGTCGCGAGCATGGTCTCGTCGTGCTGTTGCTCGTGCTGGGCGATCATCGCGAAGGCGAAGCCGTCCCGCTCGAGCGGCCGGCCCTGCAGGGACGCCCCGTCCAGGATGTCCCACACCTTCTCTCGCACCTGCGCCACGTACCCGCGCGCCTGCGCCGGGTCCAGCAGCGGCAGGGCGGGTCGGGTCGAGCGCGGATGACGGAACGCGTCGTACAACTCGTCGATGTCCCGGCGGACCGGCTCACGGCCGCCGACATCCCGGACCAGCCACAACTCCTCCTGATTGCCGATGTGCGCGAGGTCCCACACCAGCGGACTCATCAGCGGGGAGTGCTGCGCCGTCAGGTCCTGCTCGTCGACGCACTCGGTGAGCACGACGCTGCGGTCACGAGCCCGGGTCAGTGCCGCCGCCAGCCGGGCGCGCAAGGCCTCCGTCTCGCTCATCGCCCGAGACCCCCGGCGTCGAACCCCGCATGGACGGGATCCTGGGTCGGCGTCCGGCCGTGGCAACATCGACGCGCCGCGGCGGCCAGGTCGGCCTCGAACGCCGTCGACCGGGACGCCGCAAGAAACAGCAGTTCGGCTGCGACACTGCGTAGTTCACCGTCGCGCAACCCGAACTCGGCGGCGTCCCGCCAGCGGCCCGCGGTGGACGCCGCCAGCGCCGACGCCGCCGCGACCGTCTCCCGGTCGCCGAGCAGGGCCGCCACCGCGGCGATCGGCACCCGCCACAGCTCGCCGGGCTGGGCGTCGAGATACCGGACCTCGAGGTGACCGGCGGCCCGCACCGGCGGGAAGAGCGTCGTCAGGTGGTAGTCGAGGTCCGCGGGTCCGGGCCGTCTGCCGACCTCCTCGTCCAGTGCGCCGGCCATCCAGTCCGCGAAACTCGCCCCGAGCGGCACGGACCAGTCGTTCTCGCAGCCGGGGCGCCCACCGACCACACACAACAGCGGCGCGTCCAGCGCCCAGCGCGCGTAGCCGGTGATCGGGTCGGCCAGCGGCGGCGGTGCCGTCCGCGTCGGGTCCAGTTCGAGCCACGCCCGCATCCGCTGCGAGGCCCAGGTGCCCGCCGGCACGCCCCGCAGCCGCGGCGAACAGGCAAACGCGGCGACCAGCGCCGGACCGATCGCGTACAGCGCCGTCCAGCGGTCCTCGACCTCGGCGGCGTCGGCGCCCGCATCCACGCTCACCTGGGTGGCCGCGGTGTTGCACATCATCAGCCGTCCGAAGGGCCCGACGGTGTCGAATCGTTCCTGCATCGCGCGATAGCGCGGCATCGCGAGCACCCGCTCCGCGTCCCGCCAGACGTCCGCGGCGCCGTCGTACATGGCGATGCCCTCGTCCTCGAGCAGGTCCTGCAGCGACCGGGCGTCTCGGGCGAGTGCGGCGCACAGTTCGGCCGCCGAGGGAAAGGGCGCGCTGGAGAGTTCGATCTGACCGCCCGGCTCCATCGTCACCGCACTGCCCCGGGAGAGCCGCCTGGCGGGCGAGCCGGCGGCCAACGAGGTGGGAGCGTGCGGACCCAGCGCGCGGGCGACGTCGCCCGGGTCCGGTCGGCCGTTGGACGGCCGACTGCGGGAGGTCAGCCACTCCAGTTCCGCCCCGACCAGCCGCGGCGGCCCCAGTTTGAAGCAGACACCACCGACGTACGCCTCCGCCGCGGCCCGGGTGGTGAACCGGCGGGTGTCGACTGCCATTGCCATGATGCGCTCCGATCGTCGGGCGGCACTTCTACGGCAGGAACTTCGCTTCACGAGACTGGAGAACCCCTCCGACACTAAACCGAGATCGGCGACGCCGCACCCGCGCGCGGTACCGTCCGGGGAGCACGCACCGAACCGGCGGGAGGGCACATGCTCGATCTGCACCGCGTCCGCGCCGACACCCCCGGCTGCCTCGGCCAGGCGTTTCTCGACAGCGCCGGGTCCTCGCTGCCACCCCGGGTGGTCACCGAGACCGTGATCGCGCACCTGAGACGCGAGGCGGAGGTGGGCGGCTACCGCGCCGCCGCCGAGCGCGCCGACGACCTCGCCGACGTCAAGACCGCACTCGCCGCCCTGCTCGGCGCGCAGCCCGGCGACCTCGCCCTGACGGAGAGCGCCACGCGCGGCTGGGCCGACTTCTTCTACTCGGTGCCCTTGACCGCGGGCGAGAAGATCCTGGTCTCGGAGGTTGAGTACGCGAGCAATGCAATCGCCGCGCTGCAGCGGGCCCGCAGCACCGGGGCCGTCGTCGAGGTGGTGCCGTCCACCCCGACCGGGGAGGTCGACCTCGACGCCCTGGCCCGGATGCTCGACGAGCGGGTGCAACTGGTGTCGCTGGTGCACGCGCCGACGAACGGCGGCCTGCTCAACCCGGTCCGCGAGGTGGTGGACCTGGCCCACGCCGTCGGCGCGCTGGTGCTGCTCGACGCCTGCCAGTCCGTCGGCCAGGTCCCCGTCGACGTGGCCGCACTCGGCGTCGACGCGCTGTCCGGGACGGGCCGCAAGTGGCTGCGCGGACCGCGCGGCACCGGGTTCCTCTACGTGCGCCCCGAACTGGCCGCGACCATGGAACCTGCCGCGCTGGACCTGCACGGCGCGCAGTGGACGGAGGAGTCCGGCTACCGCCTGGCGCCCGACGCGTCGCGGTTCGAGTTCTGGGAGTGCTCGGTCGCGGGCCGACTCGGGCTCGGCGCCGCGGTCCGGTACCTGCTCGACCTCGGCATCGACGAGATCGAGCAGTCGGTCTCGGCTCGGGCCGAGTACGCGCGCACCGAACTCGCCGCCGTCCCCGGCGTCACCGTCCGCGATCTCGGTGTCGACCGCACCGGCATCGTCTCGTTCACCGTGGCCGGCGTCGACCCCACCCGGGTCCGGGAGTCGTTGGCGGCCAAGGACATCACCGTGACCGTCAGCGGACGCGGGTCCACATACCTGGACATGAGCCGGCGCGGCCTGGACGCCGTGGTGCGCGCGTCCCCGCACTACTTCAACTCCTTCGACGACGTCGACCGGCTCGTCGAGGCGGTCGACGGGCGGTAGTCGCCGCGACCCGGATCGGCGCCGGGTGGCGTCGGCCGGGGGCTGTCCGGTACTCTGTCCAAGTTGTCTCGGCGAGGGTGAACCAACCATGTTGGCTTACCGTGATCGACGCGGCTACGGCTACCAATCGAGCAGGACTGCTCCGGGCCGTGCGCGTTGTCCGCCCCCCGTCGAGCCCAACATCCAAGCGATGCAAATCTGATGTGAGCCGTAGGAGCTGTATTTCCATGTCGAACGAAGTCAACCGTCTCGAAGCCGCTGTCCGTACCGAGTTCGGCAAGGGTGCCGCCCGCCGCGCCCGTCGTGACGGCCTGGTCCCCGCCGTCCTGTACGGCCACCAGACCGAGCCGCAGCACCTCTCGCTGAACGCCCGTGACTTCGCCCGCGTCCTGCGCGCCCACGGCACCAACTCGATCCTCACCCTGGACATCGACGGCACCGAGCAGCTCGCGCTGACCAAGTCGGTCGTCGTGCACCCGATCCGTCGCTACATCGAGCACACCGACCTGCTCATCGTGCAGAAGGGCGAGAAGGTCTCCGTCGAGGTTTCGATCGTCCTGGTCGGCACCGCCAAGTCCGACGCCCTGGTCGTCACCGACGTCGACACCATCAAGCTCGAGGCCGACGCCCTCAACATCCCGGACCAGATCGAGGTCTCGATCGAGGGCGCCGAGGCCGGCACCCAGATCCTGGCCGGCAGCATCGAGCTGCCCGCCGGCTCCACCCTCGCCGACGACGCCGACCTGCTGATCGTCAACGTCGTCACCGCCCAGGCGGCCGAGGAGCCCGCGGAAGAGGCCGAGGCCACCGAGGCCTGAGTCATCGGCCCGCACACATCAGTGCAGCGCTAACGTGAGCGGCGCGCCGTCCCGACAGGGGTGGCGCGCCGCTTTCCGTGTGCGGCCTGCCCCTACCACCGAGAGAACCGAAGCGTTGAGCGTGAACACCGCGTCGAGCGAGCCCCGGGGCCCCGCCCTGGTCGTCGGGCTGGGCAACCCCGGACCCCAGTACGAACGCACCCGGCACAACATCGGCTTCCTGGTCGTCGAGGCGCTCGCCGCCCGCGAGCGCGCCAACTTCAGCCTGCACAAGAAGAGCGGCGCCGACGCCGTCACCGTGCGGGTCGCCGGCCGTCAGGTCATCCTCGCCAAGCCCCGCTCCTACATGAACCTCTCCGGCAAACCCGTCGCGGCGCTGGCCCGGTTCTTCTCCGTCGACCCCGCGGACATCGTGGTGGTCCACGACGAACTGGACCTGGACTTCGGGACGCTGCGGCTCAAACTCGGCGGCGGCGAGGGCGGGCACAACGGCCTGCGCTCGATCTCGCAGGCGATCGGCACCAAGGACTACCTGCGGGTGCGCGTCGGGATCGGCCGCCCCCCGGGCCGGATGGACCCGGCCGACTACGTGCTCAAGCCGTTCTCCTCGGTCGAGCGCAAAGAGCTGGACCTGAACTGCGAGGAGGCGGCGGACGCCGTCGAGCTGCTGCTGCGCGTCGGGCTCGAGGCCGCGCAGAACCGGCTGCACTGAGGCAACCCCGGAGAGGACAAACCCCGGAGGGCGGGAGTCAGCCGCCGATCAGCGCGATCGAGTTGGCCCGGCGCAGCTTCCCCGACGACGTCTTCGGGATCGACCCCGGCCCCAGCACCGCGACCGTCCGCGGCCGCGCCCCCACCTCGGCGACGACGGCGTGCGTGACCTCGTGCTCGATGCGCCGGACCTCGTCGGGCTGGTCGATGTCGTTGGTCTCGACCGCGACCGCGAAGCCCTCCCGCTTCTGCCCGGCGTCGAGCCTGATCGCGACGGCGTTGCCGGGCCGCACCCCCCGCACCGAGCCGGCGGCCCGCTCGATGTCGGTGGGGTAGATGTTCCGCCCACCCATGATGATCACGTCCTTGACGCGGCCGCACACCACCACCAGGCCGTCCTCGGTGAAGTAGCCGACGTCGCCGGTGCTGATCCAGCCGTCGGCGTCCTGGGTGGGCTGCGGACCGTCCACCGTCAGGTATCCCGACGTCACGGACGCGCCGCGCAGTTCGATGATCCCGACGCCGCGCGGCGGCAGTTCCTGCCCGTCCTCCCCCACCACACGCCCCTCGAGCCCGGACACCAACGTCCCCAGCGTCGGGAGGCGGCGGGCGTTGCTGCGCCGCGACGGCACCGCCATGCCGCCCGCCTCGAGCAGGTCCGGGTCCACCAGGTCCAGCACCATCCCGAGTCCGGGCTCGGCCAGCGAGACCGCGAGGGTGACCTCCGCCATCCCGTACGTCGGCGCGAGCGCCATCGGGTCCAGCCCGAAACGGGCGCCCGCCTCCGCGAACGCGATCAGCGTGTCGGGGTCGACGGGCTCGGCGCCGTCGAGCAGGCAGCGCATCGTCGACAGGTCGACGGCACCGTCCTCGGCCAGCGCGAGCCGGTGCGCGAGCACGGAGTAGGCGAAGTTCGGTGCGGCGGTGACGGCGCCGCGGTACTTCCCCATCAGCTCGGCCCACAGGATCGGGGCGTGCAGGAAGTCGAGCGGGGTGATGGACACGACCTCCGCCCCGAACAACATGGGGACGGTGAGAAACCCGATCATGCCCATGTCGTGGAAGAGCGGCAGCCAGCTGATCATCACGTCCTGCTCCGGACTGATCTTGAGCCGGTCGAGCATGGCGCAGGCGTTCGCGTTCAGGTTGGCGTGGGTGAGTCGCACCGCCTTGGGCGAGCCGGTGGATCCGGAGGTCAGCTGCTGGACCACGACGTCGGACTCCGCGGTCTCGACCGGGTCGGTGTCGGGTCCCGCGCGCAGGTGGTCGATCGTGACCACCCGGACGCCGCGCTCCGCCAGCAGCGGCACCGCCGCCTCGAACGGCGCGCCCACGATCACCGCAGACGCCGTGATCATCCCGATCACCGTCTCGGTGTCACGGGCCCAGACGGACAGGTCGGTGCGGGGCGTCGGCTGGTGCAGCATCGTCAGGGACGCGCCCCGCATCCAGGTGGCCTGGCAGACCGGCGCGATGTCCACCGGCATCCCCGCCAGGACTCCGATGGCGTCGCCGTGCCCGATCCCCGCCGCGGCCAGCCCACCCGCCATCCGGCGGGCCTGCCGGTGGATCTCGCCCCAGGTCTGCCGTAGCGGAACGTCGGGCTCGCCCGTGACCAGTCCGCGCGTGCTGGTCGTCGCGGTCGCATACATCACTTCGGTGAACTTGCTCATGGCAATCCCTCCAGATGTATAAGCGGAATCCGGCTCGTGGTGTTACACGTAACGCGGCCTCCGCTGGTTCGCTGGATCTCCCGATCGTCCTCCTCGGCGGCACAGGTACGCTGGAGTACTGGCGTTTCACCAGGTATCGAGCTGCCCGTCGCTCGGGCCGTGACCGTCTGTTGTCTGCAACGTCTCTTGTCTGTAACCGTCTCCAGTTAGGAACCCCCGGTGACCACCGAGCCCGTGTCGGAGCCCGCCACCTCGTCCCCCGGCACCACGGAGGCCGCGCCGACCGCCAAGTCGGCGAAGGCCCTGGCCGGGGAGGCCACCCGGCGACGTACCTTCGCGGTCATCTCGCATCCTGACGCCGGCAAGTCGACGCTCACCGAGGCACTCGCGCTGCACGCGAAGATGATCTCCGAGGCCGGCGCGGTGCACGGGAAGGCCGGGCGCAAGTCGACGGTCTCCGACTGGATGGAGATGGAGAAGGCCCGCGGCATCTCCGTCAGCTCCACCGCGCTGCAGTTCAACTACAAGTCCCCCGAGACCGACCCGGCCGACGAACCGAACGTCATCAACCTGGTCGACACCCCGGGCCACTCCGACTTCTCCGAGGACACCTACCGCGTGCTCACCGCGGTCGACGCGGCCGTGATGCTGATCGACGCCGCGAAGGGCCTCGAGCCGCAGACCCTCAAGCTGTTCCAGGTGTGCCGCCACCGCGGCATCCCGGTGGTCACCGTCATCAACAAGTGGGACCGGCCGGGCCAGTCGCCGCTCGAACTGCTCGACGAGATCAGCAACCGGATCGGGCTCACCCCGACGCCGCTGTACTGGCCGGTCGGCATCGCCGGCGACTTCCGCGGACTGCTGCGGCGCGGCGAGGACGGCGCCGCGCAGGAGTACATCCGCTTCACCCGCACCGCGGGCGGCGCCAAGATCGCCCCCGAGGAGATCCTCGACGCCGACGCGGCGGCCGCGCGCGACGGCGACGAGTGGGAGACCGCCGTCGAGGAGAGCGAACTGCTCTCCGCCAGCGGGCAGGACCACGACCAGGAGATGTTCCTGGCCGGGCAGACCTCCCCGGTGATCTTCGCGTCCGCGATGCTGAACTTCGGGGTCCGGCAGATCCTCGACACCCTGGTCACCCTCGCCCCGGCGCCGGGACCGCGCACCGATCTCAAGGGCCAGGACCGCGTGGTCACCGACCCCTTCAGCGCCGTCGTGTTCAAGGTGCAGGCGGGCATGGACACCGCGCACCGCGACCGCCTCGCGTTCATGCGGATCGTCTCCGGTGTCTTCGAGCGCGGCATGGTCGTCACCCACGCGCAGACCGGCAAGCCGTTCACCACCAAGTACGCGCAGACCGTGTTCGGCCGCGAACGGTCCACCGTCGAGTCCGCCTTCCCCGGCGACGTCGTCGGACTGGTCAACGCGACGGCGCTGGCGCCCGGCCACACCCTGTACACGGACAAGAAGGTGGAGTTCCCGCCGATCCCCTCGTTCGCCCCGGAGCACTTCTCGGTGCTGCGCGCGGAGAGCGCCAGCAAGTACAAGCAGTTCCGCCGCGCCGTCGAGCAGCTCGACTCCGAGGGCGTCGTGCAGATCCTGCGCAACGACCTGCGCGGCGACGCGTCGCCCGTCATGGCGGCCGTCGGCCCGATGCAGTTCGAGGTGGTCGCGGCGAGGATGAAGGCCGAGTTCTCGGTGGAGGCCCGGATGGAGGGCCTGCCCTACCAGCTGGCCCGCCGCACCGACGCCGCGTCCGAGGTCGAGCTCAACCGTCAGCGCGGTGTCGAGGTGTTCACCCGCTCCGACGGGGCGCTGCTCGCGCTGGTCAGCGACAAGTGGCGGCTGCAGTACATCCAGAAGGAGCACCCGGAGCTCACCCTGGAACCGCTTGTCGCGACCGCCGACTGACACTTCCCGTCGTAGCATCGGGCCGTGACCGACTCCGTGAGTAGTCCCGGCTCGCTACATGTCCTCGTCTACAGCGACGACAGGACCGTCCGCGAGGCGGTGGTGCTGGCGCTGGGCACCCGACCGGACCCCGGCCTGCCGGAGCTGGAGTTCGTCGAGGTGGCGACCGCGCCGGTGGTGATCGAGCGGCTCGACGCGGGCGGCGTCGACCTGGTGATCCTGGACGGCGAGGCGACGCCCGCCGGCGGCATGGGGATCGCCAGGCAGCTCAAGGACGAGATCGACCCGTGCCCGCCGATCCTGGTGCTGATCGGCCGGGCCGACGACGCCTGGCTGGCCAACTGGTCGCGGGCCGAGGCGACGGCCACGCACCCGATCGACCCGCTGCGACTGGCCGAGACCGCGGTCGCACTGCTGCGCACCCACCTGCCCGCGTAACGGCCCTCGGCCTGGGCCTCGACGCGCCGTCGGCGGCCGAAGCCGACCTGCCCGCGGCGACGGCGGTAGCGTGTGTGTCACGGCTCACGATCGCACGCGAATCGGGTGGTCAGGCTCTCGCGGAGAGGAGTTCGACGGACATGAACGTCTACCTGCCGATCCTCGTCCTGGGCACGATCGCCGCCGCCTTCGCGCTCGTCTCGGTGGTCCTCGCGTCCGTCGTCGGCCCGCGCCGCGACAACCGCGCCAAGCTCGACGCGTACGAGTGCGGCATCGACCCGACGCCGGAGCAGACGGACGGCGGCGGCCGCGGGGCCGGCGGCCAGCGCATCCCGGTGAAGTTCTACCTGACGGCCATGCTGTTCATCATCTTCGACATCGAGATCGTCTTCCTCTACCCGTGGGCCGTCCACTTCGACGCGCTCGGGGTCTTCGGATTCGCCGCCATGGCGCTGTTCATCTTCAACGTCTCGGTTGCCTACGCCTACGAGTGGAAGCGGGGCGGGCTCAGCTGGGATTAGTTCTTCTCTGACAAGGGATTTGAAGAAAGTGAGGTCGAGGATGGGTCTCGAGGAAAAGCTGCCGAGCGGATTCCTGCTGACCACTGTCGAGTCGCTGGCGGGGTACGCCCGGAAGGGCTCGCTGTGGCCCGCGACCTTCGGCCTCGCCTGCTGCGCGATCGAGATGATGGCCACCGCGGCCGGCCGCTACGACATCGCCCGGTTCGGCATGGAGGCCTTCCGCGCCTCGCCGCGCCAGGCCGACCTGCTGATCGTCGCCGGCCGGGTCAGCCAGAAGATGGCCCCGGTGCTGCGGCAGGTCTACGACCAGATGGCGGAACCGAAGTGGGTCCTCGCGATGGGCGTGTGTGCGTCGTCCGGTGGCATGTTCAACAACTACGCGATCCTGCAGGGCGTCGACCACATCGTCCCCGTCGACATCTACCTGCCCGGGTGCCCGCCGCGACCCGAGGCGCTGCTCAACGCGATCATCACGCTGCACGAGAAGATCCAGCAGATGCCGCTCGGGGTCAACCGGGACGAGGCGGTACGGGCGGCCGAGCAGGCCGCGCTGGCGTCCACGCCCACGTTCGCGGTGAAGGGGTTGCTGCGGTGACCGACCAGCGGGGAATGTTCGGGGTGAGCGGTACCGGCGACACGTCCGGGTACGGGCGCCTGGTCCGGCCGTTCACGCTGCCCGGCGCCACTTCGCGCCCGTACGGCGGGTACTTCGACGACGTCGTCGACACGCTGGCCGYGGCCCTCGCCGAGGTCGGCGTCGGGTTCGACCAGGCCGTCGAGCAGGTCGTCGTCTTCCGCGACGAGCTGACCCTGCACGTGCGCCGCGAGTTCCTGCCCGAGGTCGCGCAGCGACTGCGCGACGAACCCGACCTCCGGTTCGAACTGTGCCTCGGGGTCAACGGAGTGCACTACCCGAAGGACGTGGGCCGGGAACTGCACGCGGTCTACCCCCTGCGGTCGATCACCCTGGGCCGACTCCTCCGTCTCGAGGTGTCGGTGCCCGACGCCGACCCGCACCTGCCCTCGCTCTACGGGGTGTACCCGACCAACGACTGGCACGAGCGGGAGACCTACGACTTCTTCGGGATCGTGTTCGACGGCCACCCGTCGTTGACCCGGATCGAGATGCCCGACGACTGGACCGGTCACCCGCAGCGCAAGGACTACCCACTCGGTGGGATCCCCGTCGAGTACCAGGGCGCGACGATACCGCCGCCCGACGAGCGGAGGGCGTACAGCTGATGCCTGCGAGTGAAGTGATCTATACCTCCGGCGGGCAGGACTGGGACGAGATCGTCGATGCCGCACGCGAATCCGGCAACGAACGCATCGTGGTCAACATGGGCCCGCAGCACCCGTCGACGCACGGGGTGCTCCGCCTCGTCCTGGAACTCGAGGGCGAGACGGTCACCGAGGCGCGCTGCGGCATCGGCTACCTGCACACCGGGATCGAGAAGAACCTCGAGTACCGCAACTGGATGCAGGCCGTCACCTTCGTCACCCGGATGGACTACCTCTCCCCGTTCTTCAACGAGACCGCCTACTGCCTGGCGGTGGAGAAGCTGCTCGACGTCACCGACGCGATCCCCGAGCGGGCCACCGTCGTCCGCGTGATGCTGATGGAACTCAACCGCATCTCCTCGCACCTGGTGGCGCTCGGGACCGCGGGCATGGAGATGGGCGCGGTCACCGCGATGATCTTCGGTTTCCGCGAGCGTGAACTGGTACTCGACGTGTTCGAGGCGATCACCGGCCTGCGGATGAACCACGCCTACATCCGGCCCGGCGGCCTGGCCCAGGACATGCCCGCCGGCTCGGACCGCAAGGTTCGCGAGCTGTTGCAGATCATGCCCAACCGGTTGCGGGACATGGAGAATCTCCTCACCGAGAACGCGATCTGGAAGGGTCGCAACCAGGGCATCGGCTACCTCGACCTCACCGGCTGCATGGCGCTCGGCGTCACCGGCCCGGTGCTGCGGGCCACCGGGCTCCCCCACGACCTGCGCCGGGCACAGCCGTACTGCGGCTACGAGAACTACGAATTCGACATCGTCACCGACACCGGGAACGACTGCTACGGCCGGTACCTGATCCGGATCGGCGAGATGAAGGAGTCGCTGAAGATCGTCGAGCAGTGCCTCGACCGGCTGCAGCCCGGCCCGGTCATGCTGGCGGACAAGAAGATTGCCTGGCCGGCCGACCTGGAGCTGGGGGCCGACGGTCTGGGCCAGTCGGCGGACCACGTGCGCACCATCATGGACACCTCCATGGAGGGGCTGATCCACCACTTCAAACTGGTCACCGAGGGCATCCGGGTGCCGGCGGGACAGGTGTACACCGCGGTCGAGTCGCCCCGCGGCGAGCTGGGCGTGCACGTGGTCAGCGACGGCGGCACCCGCCCGTACCGGGTGCACTTCCGCGACCCGTCGTTCACGAATCTGCAGGCCGTCGCCGCAATGTGCGAGGGGGGCATGGTCTCCGACGTCATCGCGTCGGTCGCCAGCATCGACCCCGTCATGGGAGGGGTGGACCGATGACCGATCGGGAACCGGTGTTCGTCGAGTTCGGGGCCCCGCCGGCGCCGCGGGTCGGGCGGGACTCCTACCCGCCCGACGTCCTCGCCCGGCTCGAGGTCGACGCGAAGGAGCTCATCGGCCGGTACCCCGGCCCGCGCTCCGCACTGATCCCGCTGCTGCACCTGGTGCAGGCCGAGGACGGGTACATCACCCCGGCCGGGATCGGCTTCTGCGCAGCGCAACTCGGGCTCAGCGGCGCCGCCGTGTCCGCGGTCGCCACCTTCTACTCGATGTACCGCCGCGACCCGACCGGCGACTACCACGTCGGGGTCTGCACCAACGCGCTCTGCGCGATCATGGGTGGCGACGAGATCCTGGCCGCGCTCGAGGAACACCTGGACCTCGGCGGGCCGAACGGGGACACCACCGCGGACGGCAAGATCACGCTCGAGCACATCGAGTGCAACGCGGCGTGCGACTACGCCCCGGTGGTGATGGTCAACTGGGAGTTCTTCGACAACCAGACGCCGGACTCCGCCCGGGCCGTCGTCGACGGTCTGCGGGCCGGCGACCAGGTGACCCCGAGCCGCGGTGCGCCGCTGTGCACCTTCCGGCAGACCGCCCGCATCCTCGCCGGCTTCCCCGACGAGCGGCCCGGGGCCTCGGAGGCCGCGGGCAGCGGCGGCGACGCCACCGTCGCGGGCCTGCGCGTGACGCGCGAACTCGGCGAGGGACGGCCCGCCGGGGCCACGCCGCTGACGCCCGTCCTGAGCGGCTACTGGGACGACCCGCGGTCCTGGACCCTCGACACCTACCGCGGCCACGACGGCTACCAGGCGCTGGCCCGGGCGCTGCGCATGCAGCCTGCGGAGGTGGTCACGACGGTCCAGGACTCCGGGTTGCGGGGCCGCGGCGGCGCCGGTTTCCCGACCGGCACCAAGTGGTCGTTCATACCGCAAAACGGCGACAAGCCCCACTACCTGGTCGTCAACGCCGACGAG
The DNA here is from genome assembly GCF_056401315.1 of Rhodococcus sp. P4_F5. Taxonomy (NCBI): domain Bacteria; kingdom Bacillati; phylum Actinomycetota; class Actinomycetes; order Mycobacteriales; family Nocardiaceae; genus Rhodococcus; species Rhodococcus sp. P4_F5. The sequence goes on from NZ_JBFUJP010000008.1 coordinate 29,093, forward strand.
TCCGAGCCGGGGACCTGCAAGGACATGCCGCTGATCATGGCCACCCCGCACGCCCTCGTCGAGGGCGCGATCATCGCGGCGTACGCGATCGGGGCCGGCCACGCCTTCATCTACCTGCGCGGCGAGGTGGTCCCGGTCCTGCGCCGACTGCAGGACGCGGTCGCCGAGGCGTACGACGCGGGGTACCTCGGCAAGGACATCCTGGGCAGCGGGTACGACCTCGAGTTGGTGGTGCACGCCGGTGCCGGGGCGTACATCTGCGGCGAGGAGACCGCGCTGCTCGACTCGCTGGAGGGCCGACGCGGCCAGCCCCGGCTGCGACCGCCGTTCCCGGCAGTGGAGGGTCTCTACGCCTGCCCGACCGTCGTCAACAACGTCGAGTCCATCGCGAGCGTGCCGTCGATCGTGCTGGGCGGTGTCGAGTGGTTCCGCTCGATGGGCAGCGAGAAGTCACCGGGCTTCACCCTCTACTCCCTCTCCGGCCACGTCACCCGCCCGGGACAGTACGAGGCGCCGCTGGGCATCACGCTGCGCGAACTGCTCGGCTACGCGGGCGGGGTCCGGGCCGGGCACCGCCTGAAGTTCTGGACGCCGGGCGGCTCGTCCACGCCGATCTTCACCGACGCGCACCTGGACGTCCCGCTCGACTACGAGGGCGTGGCGGCGGCCGGGTCGATGCTGGGCACCAAGGCGCTGCAGATCTTCGACGAGACCACCTGCGTGGTGCGCACGGTCCTGCGCTGGGCGGAGTTCTACGCCCACGAGTCCTGCGGCAAGTGCACACCCTGCCGGGAGGGCACCTACTGGCTGGTGCAGATCCTGCAACGACTCGAGGCGGGCGACGGCACCGAGGAGGACCTGGAGACGCTGCTCGACATCTCCGACAACATCCTCGGCCGCGCGTTCTGCGCGCTCGGCGACGGCGCGACCAGCCCGATCACGTCCTCGATCGCGCTCTTCCGCGACGAGTACCTGGCCCATTTCGAGTCGGGTTGCCCGTTCGACCCGGCCGCATCGATTCTGCGGCCTCGTCGATCCGGGGGAGGTGAGCGATGACCGTGCATGCGCCCGACGACACGACCGGCCTGCCGCTGCCGTCGGACCTGGTGACCGTCACCGTCGACGGCACCGAGATCGCCGTCCCCAAGGGCACCCTGGTGATCCGGGCCGCCGAACTGCTCGGCGTGCAGATCCCCCGGTTCTGCGACCACCCGCTGCTCGAACCGGTCGGCGCCTGCCGCCAGTGCCTGGTCGACGTGGAGGGCCAGCGCAAGCCGCTCGCGTCCTGCACCACCGCGGTCACCGACGGCATGGTCGTGCGCACCCAGCTCACCTCGCCGGTCGCGGACAAGGCGCAGCGCGGCGTGATGGAACTGCTGCTGATCAACCATCCGTTGGACTGCCCGATCTGTGACAAGGGCGGCGAGTGCCCGCTGCAGAACCAGGCCCTGTCCACCGGACGGGCCGAGTCGCGCTTCGACGGGGTCAAACGCACCTTCCCCAAACCGATCCCGCTGTCCTCCGAGATCCTGCTGGACCGCGAGCGGTGCGTGCTCTGTGCCCGGTGCACCCGGTTCTCCGAGCAGATCGCCGGCGACCCGTTCATCGACATGCTCGAGCGCGGCGCCCAGCAGCAGGTCGGCATCGCCGCGGGCGAGCCGTTCGAGTCGTACTTCTCCGGCAACACGGTGCAGGTCTGCCCGGTCGGCGCGCTCACCAGCGCCGACTACCGGTTCCGGGCCCGGCCGTTCGACCTGGTGTCGAGCCCGAGCGTCTGCGAGCACTGCGCCAGCGGCTGCGCGCAGCGCACCGACCACCGCCGTGGCAAGGTGATGCGCCGCCTTGCCGGCGACGACCCGCAGGTCAACGAGGAGTGGAACTGCGACAAGGGCCGGTTCGCGTTTACCTACGCCACCGAGCGGGACCGGATCACCACGCCGATGGTCCGGGGTGACGACGGCGAGCTGCGGCCCGCGTCCTGGCCCGAGGCGTTGGCGGCGGCGGCGAGCGGGCTGGCCGCGGCACCCGGCGGGGCCGGCGTGCTGGTCGGCGGCCGCAGCACCTGGGAGGACGCCTACGCCTACGCGAAGTTCGCGCGGATCACGTTGGGCACCAACGACATCGACTTCCGTTCCCGCCCGCACTCGGCCGAGGAGGCGGAGTTCCTGGCGGCCCGGGTGGCCGGGCGGCGGATGGGCGTCACCTACGACGACCTGGAGCGGTCGTCGGCGGTGCTGCTGGTGGCCTTCGAGCCGGAGGAGGAGTCGCCGATCGTCTACCTCCGCCTGCGGAAGGCATCCCGCCGGAATGGCATTCGGGTCTCCTCCGTCGCCCCGTTCGCCACCCGCGGCCTGGAGAAGATGTCGGGCCGGTTGATCCAGACCTCCCCCGGCGACGAACCCGCGGCGCTCGAGGCCCTACACCCGGACGAACTGCTGCGCAGGCCCGGCGCCATCATCCTGGTCGGCGAGCGACTGGCGACGGTGCCCGGCGGACTGTCCGCCGCCGTCCGACTGGCCGACGCGACCGGCGCCGCCCTGGCCTGGGTGCCGCGCCGGGCCGGCGAGCGGGGCGCGGTCGAGGCCGGGACGCTGCCGCACCTGCTGCCCGGCGGCCGACCCGTCACCGACCCCGGTGCCCGGCAACAGGTTTCCGCGCTGTGGGGCCCGGACCTGCCCGTCACGCCCGGCCGGGACACCGCCGGCATCCTCGCGGCCGTGGCAGCGCAGGACCTCGGCGCGCTGGTGGTCGGCGGCGTCGAGCTCGACGACCTACCCGACCCGGAGGCGGCCCGCCGCGCCGTCGAGGCCGCCGGTTTCGTGGTCAGCCTGGAACTGCGGCGCAGCGCGGTCACCGACCGCGCGGACGTCGTGTTCCCGGTGGCGCCCGTAGCGGAGAAGCCGGGCACCTTCCTGTCCTGGGAGGGCCGCGAGCGGCCCTTCCCCGCCGCCCTGGACACCGCGGGCGCCATGCCCGACCAGCGGGTGCTGGACGCGATCGCCGCCCGGATGGGCAGCCGCCTCGGCCTGCCGGACGCCGCGGCCGCCCGCGCGGAGCTCGCCGCCCTGGGCGCCTGGAACGGCGCTCGCCCCGGCCTCCCCGCCTACCCGCCGGCCGTACAGCGGCAACCCGGTCCCGGCGAGGCCGTCCTGGCGACCTGGCGGATGCTGCTGGACTCCGGACGGCTGCAGGACGGCGAGCCCCACCTGGCCGGCACCGCCCGCACCCCCGTCGTTCGGCTCTCGGCGGGTACCGCCGCTGAAATCGGTGCCGCCGAAGGCGACCCGGTGACCGTCACCACCGACCGCGGTGCGCTCACCCTGCCGCTGGCGGTCACCGACCTGCCCGAGCGGGTGGTGTGGTTGCCGCTGAACTCCCCCGGATCCGCGGTGCACCACCGGCTCGCGGCCCCGTCGGGCGGCCTGGTCCGGATCCGCGCGGGGAGGCCGTGATGGGCACCGACACCCTCGCGGTCGCCGTCGACCTGTCCGCCTTCGGGCGGGACCCGTGGTGGCTGGTCGTCGCCAAGTCCGTGGCCATCTTCGCCTTCCTCATGCTGACCCCGATCGTCGCGATCCTCGCCGAACGCAAGGTGATGGCCTGGATGCAGATGCGGGTGGGGCCCAACCGGGTCGGCCCGTGGGGGATGCTGCAGTCCCTCGCCGACGGCATCAAGCTCGCGCTCAAGGAGGGCATCGTCCCGGCGGCCGCGGACAAGCCGGTCTACCTCCTCGCCCCGGTCATCGCGGTGGTCCCGGCGATCATGGCGTTCGCGGTGATCCCGTTCGGCCCGGAGGTTTCCGTCTTCGGACAGTGGACGCCGCTGCAGCTCACCGACATGCCGGTGGCCGTCCTGTACATCCTCGCGATCACCTCCGTCGGCGTCTACGGCATCGTGCTCGCCGGGTGGTCCTCCGGCTCGACCTACCCGCTGCTCGGCGGGCTCCGTTCGACGGCGCAGGTGATCTCCTACGAGATCGCGATGGGCCTGACGTTCGCCGCCGTCTTCCTGGTCGCCGGCACGATGTCGACCTCCGGCATCGTGGCCGCGCAGGAAGGCACCTGGTACGTCTTCCTGCTGCTGCCGTCGTTCCTGATCTACGTGACGTCGATGGTCGGCGAGACCAACCGGGCCCCGTTCGACCTGCCCGAGGCCGAGGGCGAGCTGGTCGGCGGCTTCCACACCGAGTACTCCTCGCTGCGTTTCGCCATGTTCATGCTCGCCGAGTACATCAACATGGTCACCGTCTCCGCGCTGGCCACCACCCTGTTCCTCGGCGGCTGGCACGCGCCGTGGCCGCTGAACATGTGGGACGGCGCGAACTCCGGCTGGTGGCCGGTGCTGTGGTTCACCGCGAAGGTCTGGGGCTTCCTGTTCGTCTTCATCTGGCTGCGGACCACGCTGCCCCGCATGCGATACGACCAGTTCATGAACCTCGGCTGGAAGATCCTGATCCCGGCCGCGCTGACCTGGGTGATGATCGTCGCCGCGGTGCGCGCACTGCACAACGACGGGTACGACGCCACGTCGATCGTGCTCGGCGGTGGCGGCGTGGTGGTCGCGCTGGTGGTACTCGCACTGGTGTGGCGGGCGCTGCGCCGGCCCGCCGTCGCGGCTCCGCCCGCCCGACCCACTCCCCCTGCCTTCGACCCCATGGCCGGCGGCTTCCCGGTGCCGCCGATGCCGGGCCAGGCGCTACCCGCCTTCTCCCGTCGCGCCGCGACAGCTTCTGCAAAGGAGGACAGCGATGTCTGAATTCCTCGGCCCACTCGCCGGTTTCGGTGTCACCTTCTCGACGATGTTCGCCAAACCCACCACCGAGTTCTACCCGGAGGAGAAGGTCCCGACGGCCCCCGGATACCACGGCCGGCACCAACTGAACCGATACGCGGACGGGCTCGAGAAGTGCATCGGGTGTGAATTGTGCGCGTGGGCCTGTCCGGCCGACGCCATCTACGTCGAGGGCGCGGACAACACCGACGAGGAGCGCTACTCGCCCGGCGAACGGTACGGCCGCGTCTACCAGATCAACTACCTGCGCTGCATCGGCTGCGGCCTGTGCATCGAGGCCTGCCCGACGCGGGCGCTGACCATGACCGACGACTACGAGATGGTCGACGACAACCGCGCCGACCTGATCTACGGCAAGGACCGCCTGCTGGCGCCGCTCGCGGACGGCATGGTCGCCCCGCCGCACCCGATGGCCGAGGGGAAGACCGACGAGGACTACTACCGTGGCAACGTGATCGGCGAGGTACGCCAATGACCGTCGCCGACGCCGCGCTGCTGGCCGCGGAACCCCTCACCCGGACCTCCACCGGCGAGGCGGTGGCGTTCTGGGTCCTGGGCGCCGTGGCGGTGATCGGCGCGCTGGGCGTGGTCGGCGCGGCCAAGGCCGTCTACTCCGCGCTCTTCCTGGCCCTGACCATGATCGTGCTGGCGGTCTTCTACATCGCCCAGGGCGCGACGTTCCTCGGCGTGGTGCAGATCGTCGTCTACACCGGCGCGGTGATGATGCTGTTCCTGTTCGTGCTCATGCTGATCGGTGTCGACTCCGCCGACTCGCTGGTGGAAACCCTGCGCGGACAACGGGTCGCGGCCGTCCTGGTGGGCCTGGGGTTCGGCGTCCTGCTGGTCGGCGGCATCGGCCGGGCCGTCGCCCGGGCAAGCTTCGCGGGCCTGGACGAGCCCGACGGGGCCGGCAACGTCGAGGGTCTCGCCGAACTCATCTTCACCCGATACGTGTGGGCCTTCGAGCTGACCGGCGCGCTGCTGATCACCGCGACCGTCGGCGCCATGGTGCTCGCGCATCGCGAACACTTCGGCCGGCGTCGGACCCAGCGGGAGCTCTCGCAGGAACGCTTCAGCACGGGCGGCCGGGTCACCCCGCTGCCCGGCCCGGGCGTCTACGCACGGCACAACGCCGTGGACATGGCCGCGCTGCTGCCGGACGGCACGCCCGCCCCGCTGTCGGTCAGCCGCACCCTCCGACCCCGCGAAACCAACTCTGGCGTAGGAGAACCCCACGGTGAGGAGGGCACTCGTTGAATCCCGAGAACTACCTGTACCTCGCGGCCCTGCTGTTCACGATCGGCGCGGCCGGCGTGCTGCTGCGGCGTAACGCCCTGGTGGTGTTCATGTGCATCGAACTCATGCTCAACGCCACCAACCTGGCGTTCGTGACCTTCGCCCGGATGCACGGCCACCTCGACGGACAGGTCTTCGCGTTCTTCACGATGGTGGTCGCAGCCGCCGAGGTGGTCGTCGGACTCGCGATCATCATGACCATCTTCCGGGCCCGCCGCAGCGCCTCGGTCGACGACGCGAATCTGCTGAAGTATTGAGTACCGTCGCGCTCGTCCCGGTACTGCCGCTGCTCGGCGCCGTCGTGCTGCTCCTGGGCGGCCGGCGCACCGATTCGTGGGGACACCTGCTCGGCTGCGTCGCCGCGCTGGCGTCGTTCGCCGTCGCCGCAGTCGCTTTCGTGGAGATGCTCGGCCGCGACGGCGCCGACCGCGCCGTGCACCAGACCTTGTTCAGCTGGGTACCGGTGGCGCAGCTGCAGGTGGACTTCGGACTCCAGCTCGACCAGCTGTCGATGTGCTTCGTGCTCTTGATCACCGGAGTGGGATCGCTGATCCACATCTACTCGGTCGGCTACATGGAACACGATCCGCAGCGCCGAAAGTTCTTCGCCTACCTCAACCTTTTCCTCGCGGCCATGCTGCTGCTGGTGCTGGCGGACAACTTCCTCGGCCTGTACCTCGGCTGGGAGGGCGTCGGCCTCGCCTCGTACCTGCTCATCGGATTCTGGCAGCACAAGCCGGCGGCCGCGACGGCGGCGAAGAAGGCCTTCGTGGTCAACCGGGTCGGCGACATGGGGCTGGTCGTCGCCATGATGATCATGTTCGCGACGTTCGGCTCGGTCGGATTCGCCGAGGTCTTCACCGGCGCAACGGAAGCGAGCGAGTCCACGCTCACCGCGATCGGGCTGACGCTGCTGCTGGCGGCCTGCGCCAAGTCCGCCCAGGTGCCGCTGCAGTCGTGGCTCGGCGACGCGATGGAGGGCCCGACCCCGGTGTCGGCCCTGATCCACGCCGCAACCATGGTCACCGCGGGCGTCTACCTGATCGTGCGGTGCGGGCCGATCTTCGACCTGGCCCCGGACGCGCAGCTGGCCGTGGTCGCGGTCGGCACCGTGACCCTGTTGTTCGGCGCGATCATCGGCTGCGCGAAGGACGACATCAAGAAGGCCCTCGCCGCGTCCACGATGAGCCAGATCGGCTACATGGTGCTGGCCGCCGGCCTCGGCCCGGCGGGCTACGCATTCGCGATCATGCACCTGCTGACCCACGGCTTCTTCAAGGCCGGCCTCTTCCTCGGCGCGGGGTCGGTGATGCACGGGATGAACGACGAGACGGACATGCGGCGCTACGGCGGCCTGCGCGCCTTCATGCCGATCACTTTCGTGACATTCGGTCTCGGATACCTAGCCATCATCGGCGTCCCGCCGTTCGCCGGCTTCTTCTCCAAGGACAAGATCATCGAGGTGGCGTTCGCGGCCGACAGCACCGGCAGCCTCACCGCGAAGGGCCTGGTCCTCGGCACGGCCACACTGGTCGGTGCGGGCCTGACCGCGTTCTACATGACCCGGGTGATGCTGATGACGTTCTTCGGCAGCCGCCGGTGGCACGACGACGCGCATCCGCACGAGTCGCCGGGCGTGATGACGACGCCGATGGTGGTGCTCGCGGTGGGATCGGTCGGCGCGGGCGCGCTGCTGGCCGTCGGCTCCGCGTTGGCGGACTGGCTCGCGCCGGTGGTGGGTTCGCACCACGACGAACCACCGATCCCGGTGTGGGCGATCACCACCGCAACCCTGGCAGTGGTGCTCGTCGGCGTCGCTGTGGCCTACCGGCGGTACGCCGCCCTGCAGATCCCGGTGACCGCCCCGACCGACGTCTCCGGGCTCACCGTCGCGGCCCGTCGGGACCTCTACGGCGACGCGGTCAACGAGGCGGTGTTCATGCGTCCCGGCGCTGGGCTGACCCGGTCACTGGTCACCGTCGACGACCGGGGCATCGACGGCGCCGTCAACGGGCTTGCCGCCCTGGTCGGCGGCGTGTCGTCGCGGGTCCGGCGGTTGCAGACCGGCTTCGTCCGGTCCTACGCCCTCGCGATGTTCGCGGGCGCGGCCCTGGTGGTCGCGACGATGGTGCTGGGGAGGCTCTGGTGAACGACTTTCCCTGGTTGACCGCGCTGTGGCTGGTGCCGGCGGTGGGCGCCGTCGTGGTGATGGCGGTGCCCGCGCGCCAACGGCGACTCGCGAAGGCCCTCGCGCTGGGCGTCGCGGCGGCGGCACTGGGCGTCGCCGTCGCGGTGGCGATCGCGTTCGACCCGGCCGGCGCGCAGTACCAGCTCGTCGAGTCTCACTCCTGGATACCGGCTTTCGGCACCCGCTACGCGCTGGGTGTGGACGGCATCGCGCTGGTGCTGGTGCTGCTCACCGCGGCACTGGTGCCGCTGCTGCTGTTGGCGGGCTGGCACGACGCCGGCGCCGAGCCCACCGAGGGCGGCCCCGAATCCCGGGGCGCGCACACCTATTTCGCACTGATCCTGACGGTCGAGGCGATGGTGCTGCTGTCGTTCACGGCCCTCGACATCTTGCTGTTCTACATCTTCTTCGAGGCCATGCTGATCCCGCTGTACTTCCTCATCGGGGGGTTCGGCCCACGGGAGGACCGGGCAAAGCGGTCGCGCGCCGCGGTGAAGTTCTTGCTGTACAACCTGTTCGGCGGACTCGTCATGCTGGCCGCGGTGATCGGCCTGTACGTGGTGACCGCCGGGGCGGAGAGCCCCTTCGCCGCCGGCACCTTCGACCTCCGCGCCATCGTCGACGCGGTCTCGTCGGGCTCGCTGGTCATCGACGCGCCCGTCGCCAACGCCCTGTTCCTCGGATTCATGTTCGCCTTCGCGGTCAAGGCGCCGCTGTGGCCGCTGCACACCTGGCTGCCCGACGCCGCCGTCCAGGCCACGCCGGCCACCGCGGTGCTCATGATGGCCGTCGTCGACAAGGTCGGCACCTTCGCGATGCTGCGCTTCTGCCTGCAACTGTTCCCCGACGCGTCCCGGACATTCGCGCCGTGGATCGTCGCGCTGTCGGTGGTCGCCGTCGTGTACGGCGCCCTGCTCGCGATCGGCCAGACCGACGTGATGCGCCTGATCGCGTACACCTCGATCTCGCACTTCGGGTTCATCATCCTCGGGATCTTCGCGCTGACCAGCCAGGGGCAGGCCGGCTCCACCCTCTACATGGTCAACCACGGCATCTCCACGGCGGCGCTGTTCCTGATCGCCGGGTTCCTGGTCTCCCGCCGCGGCACCCGGGCCATCGCCGCGTTCGGCGGGGTGCAGAAGGTGGCGCCGGTGCTGGCCGGCACCTTCCTCGTCGCGGGCCTGGCCACCCTGTCCCTGCCGGGACTGGCGCCGTTCGTCAGCGAGTTCCTCGTCCTGGTCGGCACTTACCCGCGTTACGAGGTGGCCGCGGTGATCGCGACGCTGGCGTTGGTGCTCTCCGCGGTCTACGTGCTGTGGCTCTACCAACGGGTGATGGGCGGGCCGGTCACCGAGGGCAACGAGCGGGTCCGCGACCTGGTGCCCCGTGAGGTGCTGGTGGCGGCGCCGCTGCTCGCGCTGCTGCTGATCCTCGGCTTCTACCCCAAGCCGGCGCTCGACGTCATCAACCCGGCGGTGACGCAGACGTTGACGACGATCCACCAACAGGACCCGGTACCGACCATCGCCGAGCAGGACGGAGGTGCGCACCAGTGAGTCCCGCACTGTTGTCCGCGTCGAGCATCGAGGCGCCGAGTGTCGAGTACAGCCTGCTCGCACCGATGCTCATCGTGTTCGGCGTCGCCGCCGCCGGGGTGCTGGTCGAGGCCTTCGCGCCGCGCCGCCTCCGGTACGGCTGCCACCTGGTGCTCAGCCTCGGCGGACTCGTCGCGGCGTTCGTCGCCGTCGTCGCGCTGGCCGGGACCGAGGAGTCCGCGGTGGCGGGCGCGGTCGCGATCGACGGCCCGACCCTGTTCCTGCAGGGCACGATCCTGCTCGTCTCGATCCTGGCGATCGTGCTGATCGCCGAGCGTCGCGTCGACCGGGCGGGCACCGGGGAGGCGGACGCCAGGAAGGCCGGGGCCGGGCGCGCGGACGCGTTCGCACCGCAGGCGTCCGCGGTCCCGGGCAGCGTCGCCGAGCTCGAGGCGACCCGGGCCGGCGTCGCCCAGACAGAGGTGTTCCCGCTGACCCTGTTCGCGGTCGGCGGCATGCTGCTGTTCCCCGCGTCGAACGACCTGCTCACCATGTTCGTGGCGCTCGAGGTGTTCTCGCTGCCGCTGTACCTGCTGTGCGGGCTGGCGCGCAGGCGTCGGCTGCTCTCGCAGGAGGCGGCGATCAAGTACTTCCTGCTCGGCGCCTTTTCGTCGGCGTTCTTCCTCTTCGGCACGGCCCTGCTGTACGGGTACTCCGGGACGGTGTCGCTGACGGGCATCGCCGACGCGGTCGCGGCGGACGCCGGTGAGCGGCCGCTGGCACTGATGGGTGCGGGCCTGCTGTCGGTGGGTCTGCTGTTCAAGGTCGGTGCGGTGCCGTTCCATTCGTGGATCCCCGACGTGTACCAGGGCGCCCCCACCCCGATCACCGCGTTCATGGCGTCGGCCACCAAGGTCGCGGCATTCGGCGCGATGTTGCGGGTCTTCTACGTCGCCCTGCCCGGTCTGCAGACGGACTGGCGGCCGATGCTGTGGGCCGTCGCCGTCCTCACGATGCTGGTCGCCTCGGTGCTGGCGGTCACGCAGACCGACGTCAAGCGGATGCTCGCGTACTCCTCGGTCTCGCACGTCGGGTTCGTCCTCACCGGGCTGATCGCCGGCAACCACGACGGGCTCTCGTCGACGCTGTTCTACCTGCTCGCCTACAGCTTCAGCGCGCTGGGCGGCTTCGCCGTCGTCGGCCTGGTCCGCGGACCCGACGGCGAGGCGACCACCATGTCGCAGTGGGCGGGGCTCGGGCGGCGCTCGCCGCTGCTCGGCAGCGTCTTCGCACTGTTCCTGCTCGCCTACGCCGGCATCCCGTTGACCAGCGGGTTCGTCGCCAAGTTCGCGGTCTTCCAGGCCGCGCTCGCCGGCGGCGCCCTGCCCCTGGTGCTGGTGGGTGTGGTCGCCAGCGCGATCGCGGCGTTCTTCTACGTGCGGGTGATCGTGCTGATGTTCTTTGCAGAGCCCCCGGTGGACGAGCCGGTGGTCGCCGTGCCCAGCCCCGGAACCGGCTTTGCGATCGCCGTGGCCGCCGCGGTGACGGTGGTTCTGGGGATCGCGCCGCAGCCGATGCTGGACCTGGTGGACCAGGCCGCGTCGTTCCTGCACTGACCGGGCGCCGGTTGGCGGCGGGCGGCGGGCGGGTAGAACTGTCCTGTGAACCCCCTGCTCACCCTCTTCGACGCGGAGATCCACCTCGGCGGCGCCACCATCCTCTGGCGTGAGGTGGTCGGCAACGCCTTCGGCATCGCCTCCGCCATCGGCGGGATGCGGCGGGTGGTGTGGGCCTGGCCGGTCGGCATCGCCGGGAATGCGTTGCTGTTCACCGTGTTCATGGGTGCGTTGTTCCACACCCCGCAGGAGCTGAACCTGTACGGGCAGGCCGGTCGTCAGCTGTTGTTCATCACCGTCAGCGTCTACGGCTGGACCCAGTGGCTGCAGTCCCGGCACGACTCCGGCGCGGCGGTGCTGCCGCACTGGGCGTCCACCCGGCAACGAATCGCCATGGCGCTGACCATGATCGTGGGAACCGTGGTCTTCGCCCAGGTCTTCGGGCTGCTCGGGTCCTACGGTCGCTGGGCGGAGGCGTGGATCTTCACGGGCTCGGTGCTGGCCACCTACGGCATGGCCCGGGGCTGGACCGAGTTCTGGCTGATCTGGATCGGCGTCGACGTGGTCGGGGTGCCGCTGCTGCTGAAGGCGGGCTTCTACCCGTCGGCCGTGCTGTACCTGGTGTACGCGGTGTTCGTGCTGTGGGGTTTCGCGGTGTGGCTGCGGATCCAGCAGCGGGTGGTCAGCGAGGACGGCCCGGCTTCCCTCACCAACTCCTAAGAGTTGGCTAACCACCGCCGAGTTTTCCGCCCATAACTTCGTGGGTGTCGAGGCCATCCGGGCCGCGGCACCGAGCGAGGAGATCACCCGTGCGCAAGGCTCTCAGCATCACCACCACCCGTCGGCGAGCGGCGGTCACCGCCGTCGGACTCACCGCTGCCGCAGCGTTCGCCGTGCCCGGCGTGGCCTGGGCCAACGACGCCATCCCCAACACCGCGCCCGTCGTCGTCTCCGTCCCTGCCACGCAGACCGAGCCGGCTACGCAGTCCGAGCCCACCGTCGCCGGGTGCGCCGCGGCCCCCGCCCGCGTCCTCACCCCGGAGGAGGTCGACGCACTGATCGCGAGCGGCGAGCTCGCCGTGGACACGATGGTGCCCTCGACTGCCGCCGTAGCCGTGGACGACGCGTCGGCAACGGTCATCCGGCTGGCCGAGCTCGTCGGCCAGGGCCAGACCGTCGCGGACCTGATCGCGCAGGGCGCGGACGCGCTGACCGGCCCGGACGCCGCCGTCACGCTGGCACTGCCGGCCTGCTGACCCGGTGCGATCCGCGGGCGCCCGAACAGCCGACATCCTCGCTCCGGGCACTATGGAGCGAGTGAATGACAGCGCCCGCATCCTGATCGTCGACGACGACTCCAAGGTCCTCTCGTCCCTGACGCGGGGGCTCCGCCTGTCCGGTTTCGAGATCGAGACCGCACACGACGGGGCCTCCGCGCTGCGCGCGGTCGTCGCCACCGGCCCCGACGCGCTCGTGCTGGACGTGAACATGCCGGGCCTCGACGGCGTCGGCGTGGTCACCGCGCTGCGGGCGATGGGCAACGAGGTGCCGATCTGCGTGCTCAGCGCCCGCAGCTCGGTGGGCGACCGGATCGCGGGGCTGGAGGCGGGCGCCGACGACTACCTGACCAAGCCGTTCGAGCTGGGCGAGCTGGTGGCCCGGCTGCGCGCGTTGCTGCGTCGGGCACCCCGCACGCCCACCCCGGCGGGCGTCGTCAGCGTGGGTGCACTGGAGGTGGACCTGCCCGGGCGCCGTGCCCACGTCGGCGGGCACCGCATCGACCTGACCAAACGCGAGTTCGACCTGCTCGGTGTGCTCGCCGAGAACGCGGGGATCGTGCTCAGCCGGGCGCAGCTGATGCGCCTGGTGTGGGGTTACGACTTCGACGCGGACACCAATGTCGTCGACGTCTTCGTCACGTACATACGCAGGAAGCTGGAGGCGACGGGGAAACCACGGGTGCTGCACACCGTCCGGGGCGTCGGGTTCGTGTTGCGGGACCAGCCGTGAGCGGCCGGCGCCGATCGCTGTCCCTGCGGACCCGGGTGGCACTGGTGTCGGCGCTGGCGGCAGCCATCGTCATCGCCGCGATCGGTGTCGCGTTCGCCGTGTTCCTGCGAGTGAACGGATCCGCTCAGCTGGACCGCACGCTCGACTCGGTGGCGTTGAGCGTGCCCGCGGAATCGGTGACCGCGGCGGAACCCCTGGTTCTCCCGATTCTGCCGACCGACGAACCGGCCGTGACCACGCCCGGGACCGGCATGGTCGAATTCGACGCGGTACGTACGGAATCCGTGGCCGGGACGCCGGTGCGCGCCCGCGACGTCCAGGTCAGCGGCGCGGCGGGCACCTACCTCGCCGTCACCGTTCCGGAGGACGCACTGACCGTGGCGATCCGGCAACAACAGTGGCAGGTCGCGGCCGCGGCGGTGGTGGCGATCGCGGTGGCCGCGGGACTCGGATGGCTGCTGGCCGGCCGTGCCGTCCGGCCCCTGCAGCGGCTCGCGGCGGCCACGCACACCGTCGGCGACGACCCGGCCGCGGTACTTCCCAACGTTCGGGGCGCCCGCGAGGCGGAAGAGCTCTCCGAGGCGATCGCCAACATGCTCGGCCGGATGCAGCAGGCGCGCAACCGAACCCAGGAGGCGCTCGGCTCGGCCCGCGACTTCGCCGCGGTGTCCGCGCACGAGTTGCGCACGCCGCTCACCTCGATGCGGACCGACCTCGAGGTACTCGCCACGATGCCGCTGTCCGAGGAGCAACGCGCAGAGGTGGTGCACGACCTCCTCGTCACCCAGAAGGAGGTCGAGGCGACGCTCGCGGACCTCGAACGACTGGCAGTCGGCGAACTCTCCGACGCCGCCGACCACGAGGAGTTCGACCTCGTCGAACTCGCCGATCGCTGCGTGCAGGAATCCGCCCGCCGGCTGCCCGACCTCGACATCGAACTGTGCGGGCCGGACGCGGTCGTCGTGCGCGGCATTCCGTCCGGGCTGCGACTGGTGCTCGACAACGCGATCACCAACGCGGTCCGGCACGGCCAGGCCGAGCTGGTCCGGATCACCCTCGCCGCGGACGGCGGTCACGTGGACGTCACCGTCGACGACGACGGCACCGRCATCCCCGAACACGAACGGGCGTCGCTGTTCGCGAGGTTCGCCCGCGGGTCCACCGCGCATGCCGAGGGCTCCGGACTCGGTCTGGCGCTGATCGCTCAACAGGCCGAGATGCACGGCGGTACCGCAGAACTGTCCGAGAGCCCGCTCGGCGGCACCCGGCTGTGGCTGCGGCTGCCGCGCGTGCACTCGGCCGGCTAGATGCCGGCGCGGCGGACCAGGGCGTCGGTCAGGCTCGGGGACACGGTGTCGATCACCCGCAGCAGCTCCGCGTACGCGGGCATCACCTCGACCGGGCGCGTCGCGATGGCGTCCGCCAGCCAGGACGCCGCCTGCCGCGGGGTGAGCGCCGCCATCGCGTCGTAGTCCTTGGTCGGCGCGATCATCGGGGTACGGATCAGCGGGAAGTGCACGGTAGACACCGCGACGCCGCGCCCGGCGACCTCGGCACCGAGATCACGGCCGAAGGCGCTGATCGCCGCCTTCGACGCGTGGTAGGCCGCGAACTTGGGCATCACCCGGCCCGGCACGCCCCACGTCGCGACGTTCACCACGTGCCCGCTGCCCCGCTCGAGCATCGCCGGCAGCAGCGCCAGCGTCAGCCGAACCGGCCCGAAGTAGTTGAGCGCCATGGTGCGTTCGTAGTCGTGGAAACGGTCGGTCGTGTCCTCGACGGTGCGACGGATGGACCGGCCGGCATTGTTGACCAGCACGTCGACCGGGCCGATGTCGGCCGCCACCGTGCGCGCCAGTTCCGCGACGGCGTCCGGGTCGGTGAGGTCGCACGGCAACGCCTCCGCCGTCCCGCCCGAGCGACGGACCTCGTCCCGTACCGCCTCGAGACCCTCCGCCCCGCGCGCGACGAGCACCAGGCGCGCACCCCGGTCGGCGAGCAGGTGCGCCGCCGCCTCCCCCACGCCGGACGACGCGCCGGTGAGCAGGACCGTCCGGCCGGCGATCGGGTGCTCGCGGGTCGGGAGCACCCGCGCCGCGAGGCCGCGCACCGACGGCAGCGGGTTCAGGGCCGCACAGGCGAGGATCTGAGCTATCACGACGATCTCCCTCGGGTCGGGTGGTCTGGGTCGTGCCGGGGCGAGCGGAGCGACGGGGGATGTGCGGCTACAGGAACAGCGCGTCCACGGCGACGGGGTCGACGGCGTCGAGCGTGGCGGGCGACCAGGACGGGTTGCGGTCCTTGTCCACCAGCACCGCGCGCACCCCCTCCGCGAAGTCGGGGCCCGAGGTCACCGGTCCGGTGAGGGCCAGTTCGCGGCACAGGCACTGCCGCAGGTCGTCCGCCGCACCCCGCCGGATCAGCTCCGCGGTGACGAACATGCTGGTCGGCGAGTGGGCCGCCAGCATGTTCCGGGTCTCGACGGTCCACTCGTCGTCATCGGTGAGGCGGGCCACCATGTCCGCGGGTGTGCCCGCGCCGAACACCTCGTCGATCCGGGCCTGCCGCGCGGCCAGCGGGGCCTCCGGAGCGGGCTCGGCGAACTTCTCCAACGCCGCGTCTACGCCGGCGCCGCCGCGGATCGCGTCCGCCAGCGCGGCCAACTGCGCGCTCGGCACGTAGTGGGTGGCCAGACCGAACGCCAGCGCGTCGCCGGCCGACGCCCGGGCCCCGGTCAGACCCAGGTACATGCCCGACGCCCCCGCCAGCCGCGGCAGGAAGTAGCTCGCGCCCACGTCGGGGTAGAAGCCGATCGCGGTCTCCGGCATGGCCAGCATCGCCTTCTCCGTGACCACCCGGACGCTGCCGTGCACCGAGATGCCGAGGCCGCCGCCCATCGCGGCCCCGTCGATCAGCGCGACGTACGGCTTGGGGTACTCGCCGATCAGCTGGTTGAGCCGGTACTCGGTGTCGAAGAAGTCGTGCACGAACGCGGCTTCGCCCTGCATCGCCGCGTCCCGGACCGCCTTGATGTCCCCACCCGCGCAGAAGGCGCGCTCCGAGGCGCTGGTCACCAGCACCGACGAGATCTCCGGGTCGTCGCGCCACCGCAGCAGCGGTTCGTACATGTCGCGGATCATGCTGGAGTCCAGCGCATTGAGCGCCTTCGGCCGGTCCAGCACAATCTCACCGACACCGCCCGACACGCTGGTCCTGATGAAGCTCATTGACACTCCCGTCCGCCGCACTCGTACTGCCGGGTGCCAGCCTGCCAGGTCAGCCGCGCGCCACTCGGACCGGCCATCCGGCTACTGCACGACCAGGAGCACCTTGCCGCAGGCGTGCCTGGTCTCGACCTTCTCGAGCGCGGCCCGCGCCTGCGCGAAGGGATAGACCCGTTCCACCTGCACCTGGATCCGGCCCGCCGCCACCTCCGCGGCGAGCCCGGCCAGTTCGACCAGCGAATCGCGGCCGTGTGCGATCTGCTCGACGCGCACGCCGCGCTCGGGCGACATCTCGTCGCCGGAGACGGTCACCACCCGTCCGCCATCCCGGACGGCCCGCATGCTGGGCGTCCCGGTCCCGGGCTGGATCGCCAGCGCCCCGTCGACGCCACCCGGCGTCCAGTTCCTCACCTGCTCGGGCCAGTCGGCATCGCGGTAGTCGACGGCCCGCTCCGCGCCGAGGGAGTGGAGGTAGGCGTGGTTCTTCGACGACGCGGATGCGGCGACGCGCACACCGCGCGCCCGCGCCAGTTGGATCGCGAGGGTCCCGATCGCGCCGGACGCGCCGGCCACGAACACACTCTCTCCCGGCCGGAGGTCGAGGCCCCGAAGGCCCGCCGACGCCACGGTTCCGGCGACCGGGAGGGCGGCGGCGGCGACCGCACCGAGGCCGTCCGGGATGGGCACCAGCGCCGTCGCGGACACGGCGGCGAACTCGGCCCAGGTGCCGCCCTTGCGCTGCATGCTGCTGACGAACATGACCCGGTCCCCGGGCCGGTGCGCGGCGGCGCAGCGGCCGACCTCCTCGACGATTCCGGTGGCCTCGACACCGATCGGGTACGGGTACTCGGCGTCCTCGGGCAGGAACCGTCGGTCGTGGACGCCGACGCCGATCGCGACGATCCGGACCAGCACCTCGTCGTCGTCGATCGTGGGCACCGGGACCTCCAAGGGGGTCAACGCCCGCCCTGGTCCGTTCAGCCCGATCGCTCGCATGGCACAGCCGTCTCAGGAGGCCGGTGGATTCACGAGGAGGTCCCACTTGTTGGTGGTCAGATGGAAGCTCGGCAGGTCCTTCAGCGAGATCACTGTCTCGAAAGTGCGTTCGTACCCGGTGTGCGAGATCAGCCATTCGCCGGCCGTGTCCCGCACGTACTCGTCGTGGTAGAAAGCCGTGCCGCGCACCAACATTTCGTCCTCCGGAATGATCACCGTGTCGGACAACGCCCAGACGCCCGCGGCGGTGTCACCGTCCACCTCGATCTCGGGCTGGCCGCACCGGTACTCGGTGAGCATGTGCGGGCCGAGGGTGACCTCCATGAACGACACCAGCGCCTCCCGGTCCTCGAACCGCAGGTACTCCCCGTAGGTCGCGGTGGCCTCGGGAATCAGCGTGTCCCGGAACAGCACCCAGTCCTTGGTGTCGAGGGCACGCAGGTACCGGTACTTGAGCCTGCTGATCAACGCGACAGCCTCGAGGTCCATCTACCAAGGCTAGGCCACCCCGACCGGTAGGGCAGGGCGAATCGCCCCCCTGACCTCCCGAATTCGACCACTCGACTAGTCGAGTTCGGCGGCCAGTTCCATCCAGCGTTCCTCGACGGAGTCCTTCTCCGCCAGCACCTGACGCAGCTCCGCGTCGAGGTCCTGCAGCCGCTGCTGGTCGGTGGACGCCTCCGCGAGCGCGGCGTGCAGCGCCTTCTCGCGGTCGTCGAGCTTGGCGACCTGCCGCTCGAGCTTGCTCAGCTCCTTGCGCGCGGCGCGATCGGCGGCGCCGTCGCGGGCCGCCGCGGACGCGCCCGAACGCGGCGCCACCTCCGGCGCCGGGCCGGGTCCGGCCAGCGCGGTGACCGCCGCGCGGCGGCGCAGGTACTCCTCGATGCCGCCCGGGAGGTTGGTCAGCTTGCCGTCCCCGAACAGCGCCCAGGTGCTGTCGCAGAGACGCTCGATCAGGTACCGGTCGTGGCTGATCACGACCATGGTCCCGGCCCAGCCGTCGAGGATGTCCTCGAGCTGCTGGAGGGTGTCAATGTCCAGGTCGTTGGTCGGCTCGTCGAGGAGCAGCACGTTCGGCTCGGACATCAGCACTCGCGTCAGCTGCAGCCGGCGGCGCTCGCCACCGGAGAGGTCGCCGACCGGGGTGCGCTGCCGGGCCGGCGTGAAGCCCAACCGCTCGGCCAACTGTCCGGCCGAAACTTCCTTGTCCCCCAAGGTGATCCGCTCGGCGATGTCCTTGACCGCCTCGAGCACCCGCATCTTGACGGGCAGGTCGTCGAGCTCCTGACGGAGCCAGCCGATCTTGACGGTCTGCCCCTGGATACGGCGACCCGACGCGGGTTCGAGCTCACCGGCGAGGGTCCGCAGCAGGGTGGTCTTGCCCGAGCCGTTGACGCCGACCAGACCGATCCGCTCGCCGGGGGCGAGCCGCCAGGTCAGGTCGTGCACCAGTTCGCGGCCGTCGGGCGTGGTCAGCCGCGTGTCCTCGAGCTCGATGACGACCTTGCCGAGCCGGCGCTGCGCGAAGGTGGCCAGGGCGACGTTGTCGCGGGGCGGCGGCACGTCCGCGATCAGCGCCTCGGCGGCCTCGATCCGGTACTTCGGCTTGGAGGTTCGCGCGGGGGCGCCGCGGCGCAGCCATGCCAGCTCCTTGCGGGCCAGGTTGCGACGGCGCTCCTCGGAGGCGTCTGCCTGCCGGGAGCGCTCCGCGCGGGCGAAGATCCAGTCGTTGTAGCCACCCTCGTAGCTCTCGACCTTGCCGCCCACCACCTCCCAGGTGCGGTTGGCGACGGTGTCGAGGAACCAGCGGTCGTGGGTGACGACGACCAGCGCGCTGCGCCGCGACACCAGGTGCTCGGCCAGCCACTGCACGCCCTCGACGTCGAGGTGGTTGGTGGGCTCGTCGAGGACCAGCAGGTCCAGGTCCTGCACCAGGGCCGCTGCCAACGCCACCCGCCGGCGCTCGCCGCCGGAGAGCCCCTCGACGCCCCGGTCCAGGCCCACGGAGTCGATGCCGATCCCGGCCAGGATGGAACGGATCCGGGCATTGCCGGCCCACTCGTGCTCGGCCACCCCGAGCGGGGCCAGCACCACGTCCGCGACGGTGGATCCGGCGGGCAGCACCCCGCGCTGGGTGACGACGGCCATCCGCAGGCCGCCGACCCGGCTGACCCGGCCGGAGTCCGGTGCCTCGATGCCGGCCAGCACCTCGAGCATGGTGGTCTTGCCGCCGCCGTTGAGGCCGACGACGCCGATCCGTTCGCCCTCCTGCACGCCGAGGGAGACGGAGTCCAGCAGGGGTGCGATGCCGAACGACTTCGACACCTGCTCGAGGTTGACCAGGTTTGCCATCAGTGCTCCGTCTCGTGGGTAATGACGCGTGCGCCGGGCACCGGTCCGTGCGCGATCCGCACGGTCCGGCACACTCCGGCGCCTGCCAGTTCGGCGCCGACCGCGACCGCGGCCTCGGCGTCGGCGCAGAGAAATGCGCAGGTGGGCCCGGAGCCGGAGACAATCCCGGCGAGGGCGCCTGCGTTGGTGCCTGCACGCAGGGTGCGGCGCAGCCCCGGCGCGAGTGAGAGCGCCGCCGGCTGCAGGTCGTTGCCGAGCAGTGGGGCCAGCGTCGCGGCGTCCCCGGAGGCCAGGGCGTGCATGAGGTCCTCGGCTCCGCCGAGCCGTGGCGGGTTGCCGTCGGCGCGCAGCCGATCCAGTTCCCGGAACACCGTCGGCGTGCTCAGCCCACCCTTCGCGAGCGCAAGAACCCAGTGGAAGGTGTTGCGGGACAACACCGGAAGCAGTTGCTCGCCGCGGCCGGTGCCGAGCGCGGTGGCACCGTGCAGGGAGAACGGCACGTCGCTGCCGAGCCGGGCGGCGAACTCGACGAGCTCGGCGCGGTCGAGTCCGAGCTCCCACAGCGCGTCGAGCGCGACCAGGGTGGCCGCGGCGTCCGCGCTGCCCCCCGCCATCCCGCCGGCGACGGGGATGCCCTTGCGGATGCTGATCGCGACGTCGGGACGACGTCCGGCGTGCTCGGCCAGCAACTCCGCCGCCTGCCACACCAGGTTCCGGTGGTCGGTGGGGACCGCCCGCGCGTCCTCGCCGTGGACCTCGACCGACAACTCGTCGGCGTCCGACACCCGGACGTCGTCGCTGAGCGAGAGCGCCTGGAACACGGAGGTCAGTTCGTGGTAGCCGTCTTCGCGCAGGTCACCGACCCCGAGGTGGAGATTCACCTTGGACGGTGCCCGGACGATCACCGGACTGGGGACAACTGACAGCACAAGTCCCCAGCCTAGTGGACAGAACGATGCCCTCTGACCGTCGGAGTTCGGCCGCCGCCGGCAACCGCGGGCAGGGGCGACAATGGACGAGCACGTCCGGCGGGTACGGCCACCTGCGGCGAGCATTGCCCGCGGTCGCGCCCGACGACCCGAAGGAGTCGACATGTCCGATCCCGACGATCGTGCCGCATCCGTGGTGCCGCGCCCCGCGGCGCTGCCGTACCTCTGCGCCCACGACGCTCGCCGCGCCGCCGAGTGGTACGCCCAGGTCTTCGACGCGCGGATGGACGGCGAACCGGTGGAGATGCCCGACGGCCGGATCGGACACTGCGAACTGCGCATCGGCGACGGCACGCTCTACCTGGCCGACGAGTTCCCGGAGATCGGTGTCGTCGCGCCGACGACGGGCGCGGCCGCGGTGAGCCTGATGCTGCCGGTGGCCGACACCGACGCAACCCTGGAGCGGGCCCGGAGAGCAGGTGCCCGCGTCGAGCAGGAGCCCGCGGACGCGCACGGGCACCGCGGCGCCACCCTCGTCGACCCGTTCGGCCACCGGTGGATGCTCGCCGGGCCGCTCCGCTGACCGCGGAGCGCGCGCTACAGCCCGAAGGCCTCCTCGAGCCCGACGAGCTCGTCGTCGAGGTGACCGAGGAGCGGCGCGAGCGCGGGCACGCTGCGTCGGCAGCCGGTGAGCCCGAACGCGATCTCGTCGTCGGTACTGGTGCAGGTGATGTTGAGCGCCTGCCCGTGCACGGGAATGGACAGCGGGTACAGCGCCGTCATCCGGGCACCGTTCCAGTACAGCGGCGTCGCGGGGCCGGGCACGTTGGAGATCATCACGTTGGCGGAGCGGATCGGCCCGCCGCGGCCCAGCATCATTCCCATCGCCAGGGGGGCGGCACCGAGCGCACTCATCGCGAGGATCTGCGACGAGGTCCGGGTGCGCATCGAGTCCTTGCCCTGTCGCATCGACTCGCCGATCGCGGCGAGCCGCTCCACCGGGTCCACCCGATCGGTGGCCAGGCTGCAGGTCAGCAGCCCGATCTCGTTGCCCGACTTGCCTTCCTGGCGTTCACGCCGCAACGAGACCGGCACCATCGCGACCAGTGACTCCGCGGRCAGTTCGTCGAGCTGGTCGAGGTACCCACGCAGGGCGCCCGCGCACATCGCCAGGACCACGTCGTTGACGGTGGCATCGGCGTGCTTGGCGACCAGCCGGAGCCGTTCGAGCGGCCAGGACCGTGCCGCGAACCGTCGGGCCCCGCCGATCGGCACGTTGAACATCGACCGCGGCGCCGCCAGCGAGAGGGCGCCGCCCCGCTCGTGCAGGGCGCGGTCGACGGTGCCGACGAGCGCCGGGACCATCCCCGCGACCTCCCCCATCACTCCCCCGAAGGTGCGCAACGCAGCACCGGCTGCCTTCCCCACCGGGTTTGCGCCGTCGTCGACCGCCGTCGACCGGGACGCGCCCTCGATCGGTTCCCAGGGCGCCGGCATGCCGCGGACGTCGGGGTCCGTGCTCAGCGCCCCACGCAGCATCCGCATCGCGGAGACCCCGTCGGCCAGCGCATGGTGGATCTTCGTGTACACCGCGAGACGGCCGTCGGCGAGACCCTCGATCAGGTGCATCTCCCACAGCGGCCGGCCCCGGTCCAGCAGTCCCGCGTGCAGCCGGGACACCAGGTCCATCAGCTCCGCCATCCCACCCGGCTGCGGCAGCGCGCTGTGCCGCACGTGGTGGCCGAGGTCGACATCGACGTCCGCCTCCCAGCCCCACTGGCCGAGCGAGGTCACCGACCGCCGGGCGCGGCGGCGCAGTTTCGGCGACACCTCACCCCGGGCCATCGCGTCGTCGAGCATCGCGCGCAGGTCCCACGCGTCGGCCCCGTCCGCCGGTTGCAGCAGCACCAGCCCACCGACGTGCATCGGATGCTCCCTCGTCTCGCCGAGCAGGAAAACCGCATCTGCGGGGGACATCGGAAGCAGCATCGCCCAACACCTTTCTTGTCGATCGGCAGCAGGACCCCACACTTCCGAGTGGGGGCGGTGCGTCACGACGGCCTCGCGTCACAGGGACGCTGTGAGCTGGATCACGAGCGCGATCCAGTACCGTTTTACATCACAAAGGCACCCGCATCCACCTGGGCAAACGTCCAGGGCGAGCGCCGACCGGGCGGCCCCGCGCGGGCCCGCGCGCGAGCGCCGGCACGGTCGCCGACTCGATACTCGCAGTCACAGCAAGATCGCCGTCCCGATCTCCGTCTGGCGCAAAAATGCTACTGGCGAGTACGCGGAAAACTACTCGGAAGTAGGTTTTTCGAGCCTCTCCGGAGGCTGAAATTGTCCGCCAAATCGATTGTGCGACTGCATATTTGATGAACCGGGCGAACGACATGACATCGGCCCCGAAATAATGCATGCTGGCACACAGGCAGGGCCGCGCAATGACGCCGGCTGGGGGCCGAAAGTTCCTCAGGATTCATCGCCATCGCATCGCAATCGCGAGCGCGGTCGAATTCCCTGTGCGTCCAATTTGGCGCGACCCAACCTCGTCCGAATGGGCGCGGCCCGACCCGTTACCACGGCACGGTCGAGAAACTTCTTCGAGAAGAGGCACAAGAACGGTGGCAAAAGGGATGTTCACACGGATTGCAGTGGTCAACCGGGGCGAGGCGGCCGTACGCCTGATTCGCGCCGTCCGGGAGCTCAACGCCGAGCACGACTACGGCATCACGACGATCGCCCTGCACACGGAGGCCGAGCGACGGGCCATGTTCGTCCGGCAGGCAGACGAGGGCGTCACCCTCCGTCCGTCCGCGACCGCCGCCACGCCCTACCTCGACCACGCCGAGCTCGAGCGCGCCCTGGTCGAGGCCAAGGCCGACGCCGTCTGGGTCGGCTGGGGCTTCGTCGCCGAGGACCCCGCGTTCGCGGACCTGTGCGCCCGGCTCGGCATCACCTTCATCGGCCCCTCCGGCGACGCCATGCGTCTGCTGGGCGACAAGGTCGAGGCCAAGCTGCTCGCCGAGAAGGTCGGAGTGCCGGTGGCGCCGTGGTCCGGCGGCCCCGTCGAGACCCGCGCCGACGCCCGACGCCACGCCCAGGCGATCGGCTACCCCCTGATCATCAAGGCCCGCTCCGGCGGTGGCGGCCGCGGCATCCGCAAGGTGTTCGCCGAGGAGGAGCTCGAGCTCGCCCTCGAGCGCACCCAGGGCGAGGCCGAGCGGTCCTTCGGCGACCCGGTCGTGTTCATCGAACGGCTGGTCACCGAGGCCCGCCACGTCGAGGTGCAGGTGATCGCCGACGCCCACGGCAACGTCTGGGCCCCCGGCGTCCGCGACTGCTCGATCCAGCGCAAGAACCAGAAGGTCATCGAGGAGTCCGCCTCGCCGCTGCTGTCCAAGGAGCAGGCCGACCACCTGCGCACCGTCTCCGCGGACCTGGTCCGCGCCGCCGGCTACTGCGGCGCCGGCACCGTGGAGTACCTCTACCAGCCCTCGCAGGGCCTGTTCACCTTCCTCGAGGTGAACACCCGCCTGCAGGTCGAGCACCCGATCACCGAGGCCACCACCGGCATCGACCTGGTCAAGCTGCAGATCCAGGTCGCGGGCGGCACCCCCCTGGTCGGCGACTGCCCGCCCGAGTTCGGCCACGCCGTCGAGGCCCGCCTCAACGCGGAGGACGCCGACAACGGCTTCGCCCCCGCCCCCGGCACGGTGCAGCTGCTCAAGTTCCCGCTCGGCTCCGGCCTGCGCGTGGACACCGGCATCGCCCAGGGCGACGTCATCCCGTCCGACTACGACTCCATGGTCGCCAAGGTCATCGCCTGGGGCCGCGACCGGTCCGAGGCGCTCGCCCGGCTGCGCACCGCGCTCCGCGAGACCACCGTCGTCCTCGCCGGCGGCACCACCACCAAGTCCTTCCTGCTCGACCTGCTGGACCGCGAAGAGGTGATCACCGCCAGCGCCGACACCGGCTGGCTGGACCGCACCGGCGCCGGCACCGTCAGCGGCCCGACGCGCCTCGCCTCCGTCGCGCTGCTCGCCACCGCGATCGGCGTCTACGACGCCGAGGACGCCCGCGAACGCACCAGCTTCCTCGCCTCCGCCCGCGGCGGCCGGCCCCGCACCAAGAACACCGTCGGCCGCCCGGTCGAGCTGACCTACCAGGGCCAGGCCTACCAGCTGGTCGTCGGCCAGATCGGTCCGCACCGCTACGTGGTGGACGGCGACAGCGGCGAGGTCGAGGTCGACGTCGACCGGCTCGGCGAGTTCGAGCGACGGCTCGTCATCGGCGGGCGGCGACACCACGTCGTGTCCGTCACCGGACCCGCGCACCACCTCGTCGAGGTCGACGGCATCAGCCACCAGATCAGCCAGGACGAGGCCGGCGTGGTCCGCGCCCCGTCGCCCGCCGTCGTGGTCGCCATTCCCGTCGCCGTCGGCGACGAGGTGGAGGCCGGCGCCACGCTGGTGGTGCTCGAGGCCATGAAGATGGAGACCGCGATCCGGGCGCCGTACGCCGGCCAGGTCCGCGAGGTGCTGGCCGTGGTCAACGCCCAGGTCGACGCCGGCGCCCCGCTGCTGCGGGTCGACCAGGTGGCCGAGGAGACGGTGACCGAGAAGGCCCCGCGGGTCGAGTTCGTCGCGCCCGCCGCCCGCGACCGTGACGACCTCACCGAGGCCCTGGTCCGGCTCGACACGCTGACCGCGATGATCACCGGCTACGACGTCGACGCCGCCCGGGCCAAGGCCCTGCTCGCCGAGTTCGAGGAGCTGCGGGCCCGGGTGCCCGAATCCGACGCCACCCTGGTGCAGGCCGAACTGGCCGTGCTGACCACGTTCGCGGACCTGTGCGAGCTCTCCCGCAACCGGCCCACCGCCGGCAAGGAGGACACGGTCGAGCGCGTGCACAGCCCGCGTGAGCACTTCCACTCGTTCCTGCAGTCGCTCGACGTGGACGTCGAGGGACTTCCGGATTCCTTCCGCGCCAAGCTTTCCCGGTCACTGCTGCATTACGACGTGGCCGAGCTCGACCGCACGCCGGAGCTCGAGGAGGCCGTCCACCGGATCTTCGTCGCCCAGCAGCGGATGGAGACCCAGGTGCCGATCGTCGCGGCACTGCTCTCCCGCTGGCTGCGCGACGGCCGGGTCGACGCCGAAACCTGCCCCGCACTCTCCGAGGTGCTGGACCGGCTGGTCGTCGCCACCCAGGCCCGCTTCCCGCTGATCGGCGACGTGGCCCGCAACATCCAGTTCCGGATCTTCGACGAGCCGGTGGTGCTCAAGGCCCGCGAGCAGATCTACGACGGAGTCCGCGGCAGCCTCCAGTTCCTGGCCGAGCACCCCGGCTCGGCCGACCGTGACGCCCGGATCGACGCCATGGTCGACACCCCGGAGCCGCTCGTCGGGCTCCTCGCCGACCCCGGTTCCACCGCCGCGGATCTGCTCGAGGTGGTCACCCGCCAGTACTACAAGATCCGCGGCCTCTCCGACGTCAAGTCCGTCGGCGGGCACGGGCTGCCCTGTGTCACGGGCACTTTCGAGCTGTCGGGCGAGCAGTTGAACCTGGTCTCGGTGACCGCGGACCGTACCCGGCTGACCGAGGCCMTGGCCGTGGTCGACGCCGTGGCGGGCCCGGCCCCGACCAACCTGGTCGTCGACCTGTACCTGA
This sequence comes from Rhodococcus sp. P4_F5, assembly GCF_056401315.1. Taxonomy (NCBI): domain Bacteria; kingdom Bacillati; phylum Actinomycetota; class Actinomycetes; order Mycobacteriales; family Nocardiaceae; genus Rhodococcus; species Rhodococcus sp. P4_F5. The sequence goes on from NZ_JBFUJP010000008.1 coordinate 55,704, forward strand.
CGTGGCCCGAGGCCCCGGCCGACGGCGATGCCCTCGCGCAGTCCCTGCACGAGGCCCTGCAGGCGCATGCGGGTGCCGCCCGTTGGCGGCGCGTCACCGTCACCGTGGCCACCCCCGGTGCGATCACGGTGCAGCGCGTGGTGACGTTCCGCCCTGCGCCGCAGCCGGATTCGGGTCTGGTCGAGGACAAGATCATCCGCGACATGCATCCGCTCACCGCGCAGCGCCTGGACATGTGGCGGCTGAAGAACTTCGAGGGCACCCGGCTGCCCGCGCCCGCCGACACGTTCCTGTACCACCTCGTCGCCAGGGAGAACCCCGCCGACGAGCGGCTGATCGCGATGGCACAGGTGCGCGACCTGACGCTGCAGTTCGACGCCGACGGCGAGATCGCCGCCGCGCCCGCCATCGAGCGGGCCGTCGCGTCCTGCCTCAACGGCATCCGCCGGGTCCAGGCCCAGCGCGGCAAGAAGCGCATCGACAACAACCGGGTCGTGCTGTACGTCTGGCCGAAGTTCGAGGTGTCCGCGGACCGGATCGCCCGGATCGCGCAGCACGTCGCCCCGCTCACCGTCGGCGCGGGCCTCGAGCAGCTGACCATCATCGGCCGGCTGCAGGAGTCGCCGAACACCAAGGCGCGTCAGGTGGCGGTGCGCTTCTCGTACCGCTCGGGTGCCGGACTGCAGGTCGCGGTCACCGAACCGCCGACCGAGCCGCTCAAGCCGCTCGACGAGTACACTCAGAAGGTCCAGCGCTCGAAGGCTCGCGGCACCGTCTACCCGTACGAGTTGATCCCCGCGCTGTCCGCGGGCGGCACCTTCGTCGAGTACGACCTCGACGAGACCGGCACCGCGCTGGCACCGGTGGATCGTCCGTACGGCCGCAACACCGCGGGCCTGATCGTCGGCCTGGTGTCCACCCCCACCACGCGTTACCCCGAGGGCATGACGCGGGTCGCGCTGTTCGGCGACCCGACCAAGGCGCTCGGCACCGTCGCCGAGGCGGAGTGCTCGCGCCTCGTCGCCGCGATCGACCTCGCGGAATCGCTCGGCGCGCCGATCGAGTGGTTCGCCCTGTCGTCCGGCGCCACCATCTCGATGGAGTCCGGCACCGAGAACATGGACTGGGTCTCGCGCGGGCTGCGCCGGATCATCACGTTCACCCAGAACGGCGGCGAGATCAACGTGATCGTCGCGGGCATCAACGTCGGCGCCCAGCCGTACTGGAACGCCGAGGCCACCATGCTCATGCACACCAAGGGCATCCTGGTCATGACCCCGGAGAGCGCGATGGTGCTGACCGGCAAGCAGTCGCTCGACTACTCGGGCGGCGTCTCGGCCGAGGACAACTTCGGCATCGGCGGCTACGACCGCGTGATGGGCCCGAACGGCCAGGCGCAGTACTGGGCGCCGAACCTGACGGCCGCCGTCGAGGTGCTGTTCGGTCACTACGAGCACGCGTACCTCGGTGCGGGTGAACGCTTCCCGCGCAAGGCGGAGTCGACGGACCCGGTCGAGCGGGACATCCGCAGCTACCCGCACGTGCACCCGTCCAGCGAGTTCAAGACCGTCGGCGAGATCTTCTCGAGCGCCACGAACCCGGACCGCAAGAAGCCGTTCGACATCCGCACGGTGATGCGCTCGGTGGTGGACCAGGACCACGCGGTGCTCGAGCGCTGGGCCGACATGGCCGACGCCGACACCTCGGTGGTCTTCGACGCGCACCTGGGCGGCAATGCCGTGACCGTCATCGGCATCGAGTCCCGGGCGATCGCCCGCAAGGGCTGGTTCCCCACCGACGGACCGGACCAGTGGACCTCGGGCACGTTGTTCCCGCGCTCGTCGAAGAAGACGGCCCGCGCGATCAACGCCGCCAGCGGCAACCGGCCCGTCGTGGTGCTGGCCAACCTGTCCGGCTTCGACGGCTCCCCGGAGTCGCTGCGGAACCTGCAGCTCGAGTACGGCGCCGAGATCGGCCGGGCCATCGTCAACTTCGACGGTCCGATCGTGTTCGTGGTGATCTCGCGCTACCACGGCGGCGCATTCGTGGTGTTCTCCGGAGCCCTGAACGAGAACATGGAGGTGCTCGCGGTCGAGGGCTCGTTCGCCTCGGTGCTCGGCGGCGCGCCCGCCGCGGCCGTGGTGTTCACCCGCGACGTCAACGCCCGCACCGCCGCGGATCCCGGCATCCGCGACCTCGAGGCGCAGCTGGCCGCGGCCAACGAGGACGCCGAGCGCGCCCGCATCCGGGTAGCCCTCGGGGCCGAGCGGTCGGCCGTCCGGTCCGCGAAGCTGGGCGAGGTGGCCGCCGAGTTCGAGGCGATCCACAACATCGACCGCGCCCGCGAGGTCGGCTCGGTGCACGCGATCGTCCCGTCCGCGGACCTGCGGCCGCGCCTGGTCGACGCCGTCGAGCGTGGCATGGCACGGACGCTGGCGCAGTCCGCGGAGTGATCTGCAGGACGGACTGACCCGTTGGACCAACTGAGGCCCGGCACCTTCACAGGTGTCGGGCCTCAGTGCTTTTGAAACCCGAGCTTTCGGAACCCGAGCTTTCGGAACCCGATGATCGAGGACAGCACCTGTCCGCGATCGGTGGCAGGGTGAACCCATGCGCGAGACCTCGGCGAGACTGCTCCGACTGCTGTCACTGCTGCAGATGCGCCAGGAGTGGGCCGGCGCGGACCTCGCCGAGCGGCTGGCCGTCACCACCCGTACCGTCCGCCGCGACGTGGACAAGCTGCGTGACCTCGGCTACCCCGTCGACGCCCACGTCGGGGTCGGCGGCGGCTACCGACTGGGTGCGGGCGCGCAGATGCCGCCGCTGCTGCTCGACGACGAGGAGGCCGTGGCCGTCGCCTTCGCGTTGCAGTCCGGCGCGGTCGGGCCGGTGGAGGGCATCGGCGACGCCGCGCTGCAGGCGCTGACCAAGCTGCGGCAGGTGATGCCGTCGAGGCTCCGGCACCGCCTCGACGCCCTGCGGATCGAGGTGGTGCCGCACGGCCCGGCGCCCTCGGCCGTCGACGCGAAGGTGCTCACCGCCCTGGCCACCGCCTGCCACGCCCACGAACGGCTGCGCTTCGACTACCTCGCCCACGACGGCACGCCGACCCGACGGGAGGTCGAGCCGCACCGGCTGGTGCGCTCGGGCGCCCGCTGGTACCTCGTCGCGTGGGACCTGCGCCGCGCCGACTGGCGCTCGTTCCGGGTGGACCGGATGACGCCGAAGACGCCCACCGGCCCCCGCTTCACGCCCCGCGAACTGCCCGCCGGTGACGCCGCGGAGTTCGTCTCCCGCGGCATCGGCCGGGCGCTGGCCCAGGCCCGCGCCCGGGTGCTGCTGGACGCGCCGATCGAACAGATCGCGCCGATGGTCGACGAGTTCTGGGGTGCGGTCGAATCGGTCGACGGGCACAGCTGCGTGGTGGAACTTCGCGGCGAGTCACTGGCGGGYATCGCCGGCTGGCTCACCGCGTTCGGTGTCGGCTTCACCGTGCTCGGCCCGCCGGAGCTGCGCGAGCAGTGCCTCCGGCTGGCCGAGCGGCACGCCGCCTTCAGCGAGCAGTACCGCCGGGCCGCGGACGCACCCTCGCCTGCAATGCCGCCAGCGCGCACCCCGCGGCGCACCGCAGCACGGCCCTGAGCCTGGGGTCGTCCAGCCGCGCGGTCACCTTCGTGCGGGCCATCAGAGCGTCACCGACTCGGTCTCGGGCTCGGGGACCCGCGAGCCGCGCAGGGTGAGCGCAGCGAGCGCGGCCCCGACGAGCGCGATCACCGCGGCGACCACGAATGCCGCCGAGAAACCGTCGGTCAGCGCGCCCAGGTCCCCCAGCTCACCCGCGCCCGCTGCCGCCGCGACGGCCGTCGCCGCCGCCAGCCCGAGCGCCGACCCCAGCTGGTAGCTGGTGTTGACGATGCCCGACGCCAGTCCGCCCTCCTCCGGTCGCGCACTGGAGATCGCGGTCCCCAGTGAGGGGATGAAGGCCAGCGCCATGCCCAGCGCCGAGACCAGCGACGCGGGCAGCACGTCCACCCAGAAGTTGCCGTCCGGACGGACCAGCGACAGCCAGCCCAGCCCCGCCGCCAACAGCACCAGGCCGGCCACCACCATCGCCCTCGGCCCGAACCGCGCGATCAGCCGGGGCGCGAGCACGATCATGACGATCATGACCAGCGCGGTCATCGGGATGAGGGCGGCTCCGCTGGGGAACGCCGAGTAGCCGAGCACCTGCTGCAGGTAAAGGTTCAGGAAGAACCACATCGGGATCCAGGCGGCGCCGAGCAGGAACTGTGCGAGGTTGGCGGCGCCCAGGTTGGGAGTGCGGAAGATCGCGAGCCGGACCAACGGTTCGCGCCGCCGGGCCTGGATCACCACGAACCCGGCGAGCAGCACCGCGGAGGCGGCGAGGATCCCCCACGTCTGCGCCGCACCCCAGCCGACCTCGGGCGCGCGGACGATGCCGAAGACCGCCGCGCCGATGCCGACCGTGGCGGTGAGCGCGCCGAGCAGGTCGACGCCGCCCGTTGCCGTGCCGCGCCCGCCGGGCAGCAGCGCGGGCGCCGCAATCAGGGCGAGTATCGCGATCGGGATGTTGACGAAGAACACCCACGGCCACGACGCGTACTCGGTGAGTAGTCCGCCGAGGAACACCCCCGCCGTGCCACCCGCGGGGGCCGCGGCGCCGTAGACGGCGAGCGCCCTGGTCAGCTCCCGGGGACTCGACCCGAACAGCATCATCAACAGGGTGAGTGCGGCCGGCGCGATCAGTGCGGCACCGACACCCTGCACGGCGCGGCCGACCAGCTCCACCGGCACGTTTGCGGCGAACCCCGCGATCGCCGAGCCGACCAGCAGGATCAGCCAGCCCAGGCCGAACATCCGCCGGGCGCCGTAGAGGTCCGACAGCCGCCCGCCGAGCAACAGCATCCCGCCGAACACGACGACGTAAGCATTGAACACCCAGGTCAGGTTCTCCTGGGTGAAGCCGAGGTCCGCGCCCATCGCCGGCAACGCCACCCCGATGATCGAGGTGTCCATGATGACCATGAACTGGGCAAGCGCAATCAGACTGAGCGCCAACCACTTCCGCGTCGGTCTGGGGATCTGGTCCTGGTTCATTTCGATCACTCCTCCATGTGTACGAGCAACGGTCCCGGCGCAATCGCCGTGTTCGGTTTATACCCCCCAGGGGTATAAACACGCAAGATCATTCTCGAGGTTGCGCTAGATACCCCCCATGGGTATGTTCGTCTCTCGTAAGCCCTACCCCCCATCGGTATGGGATACTGAACCCGAGGAGATTGACATGGAGATCGCCAACTACACCGTCACCGGCATGACCTGCGGACACTGCGCCGGATCCGTGCGCGACGAGGTCGCCAAGCTCGACGGGGTCACCGACATCGCCGTCGACGTCCCCACCGGCCGCCTCACCGTCACCAGCTCCGCGCCCCTCGCGCCCGCCGCAGTACTCGGCGCGGTCGAAGAGGCCGGATACGCCGCCAGCCCCGCCTAGGAGCGGTCATGAAAACCTCCACCACACTCGCCGCCTACACCGGGGGCCTCGCCGTGATCTTCGCGGCGGCCCTCGGGGTGGGCGCCGCCACCGGGAGCCCGATCGACATGTCGAACGACCACACCGGCCACACCACCGTCGACGCCGGCCACGCCGGCCACGCCGACCATGCCGCCGGCCCGGCCACCCCCGCCGGCCTGCAGGCCTCGGAGCAGGGTTACACCCTCTCGGAGGTCGCCGCCCCGGCCGAGGCGAACCGCCCCGGCACCCTCGCCTTCCGGATCCTCGGTCCGGCCGGGGAGCCCGCCACCGCGTTCGACGACCAGCACGAGAAGAAGCTGCACCTGATCGTGGTCCGCACCGACACCAGCGGATTCCGGCACGTGCACCCGACGCTCGCCGCCGACGGCACCTGGTCCATCGACTGGGCCTGGGACCGCGCCGGCAGCTACCGGGTGTTCGCCGACTTCCAGCCGACCGGCGGACCGGCCCTCACCCTCGGCCGGGGCGTCGACGTCGCGGGCGAGTTCGCCCCCGAGTCCCTGCCGGCGCAGTCCCGGGTTGCCGAGGTCGACGGCTACCGGGTCACCCTCGACGGCGACGTGAGCACCGCCGGCGGTCCGCTGACGCTGAGCGTCACGCGCGACGGCGCACCGGTGACCGACCTGCAGCCCTACCTCGGCGCCTACGGGCACCTGGTAGCGCTGCGCGCCGGYGACCTCGCCTACCTGCACGTGCACCCTCAGGGCGAACCGGGCGACGGCGTCACCCCCGCGGGGCCCGACGTCACCTTCCACGCCCAGGCACCGAGCGCCGGAACCTACCGGCTGTTCCTCGACTTCCAGCACGAGAACGTGGTCCGCACAGCGGAATTCACGGTCGCCACCCACGAAGGCCACTGACATGAGCGCCGAGTACCTCGTCCCCACCGCACCCGCGGCCACCGACAGCATCGAACTCGCCATCGGCGGCATGACCTGCGCGTCCTGTGCCGCCCGCATCGAGAAGCGGCTCAACAAGCTCGACGGCGTCACCGCGACGGTGAACTACGCCACCGAGAAGGCCAAGGTCGTGCTCGACGACACTGCCGGCGCGCTGTCCCCCGCCGACCTCGTCGCCGAGGTCGAGAAGGCCGGGTACTCGGCGACCGTGCCCACCCCGCCCGCGCAGCAGTCGGACGCCTCGGCCGGCGAACCCGAGGACGAGTCGTCCCGGGCGCTGGCCGCGCTGCGCACCCGCCTGATCGTCTCCGTCGTGCTCTCGGTACCGGTGATCGCGATGGCGATGGTGCCTGCGCTGCAGTTCACCAACTGGCAGTGGCTCTCGCTGACCCTGGCCGCGCCGGTCATCGTGTGGGCGGGCCTGCCGTTCCACCGCGCCACCTGGACGAATCTGCGGCACGGCGCCGCCACCATGGACACCCTGATCACGGTCGGCACATCCGCCGCGTTCCTGTGGTCGCTGTATGCACTGTTCTTCGGCACCGCCGGCACCCCCGGCATGACCCACGCCTTCGAGCTGACCATCGGCCGCTCCGACGGCGCGGCCAACATCTACCTCGAGGTGGCCGCCGGCGTCATCACCTTCGTGCTGGCCGGACGCTACTTCGAGCAGCGGTCCAAGCGGCAGGCCGGAGCGGCACTGCGGGCGCTGCTGGAACTGGGCGCCAAGGAGGTCTCGGTCCTGCGCGACGGCCGTGAGACCCGCATCCCCGCAAGCGAACTCGCGGTCGGCGAGGAGTTCGTGGTCCGTCCGGGCGAGAAGATCGCCACCGACGGCGTCGTCACCTCGGGCCGTTCCGCCGTGGACCTGAGCATGCTCACCGGCGAGTCGGTGCCGGTCGAGGTCGAGGCCGGCGACGCCGTCGTCGGCGCCACCGTCAACGCCGGTGGCCGGCTGGTGGTCCGGGCGACCCGCGTCGGCTCCGACACCCAGCTCGCCCAGATGGCGGCGCTGGTCGAGGACGCGCAGAACGGCAAGGCCGACGTGCAGCGCCTGGCGGACAAGATCGCCGGTGTGTTCGTGCCGATCGCCATCGCGATCGCCGTTGCCGCACTGGGCTACTGGATCGGCACCGGGAACCCGCTCGAGATGGCCTTCACCGCCGCCGTCGCGGTGCTGATCATCGCCTGCCCCTGCGCCCTCGGGCTGGCGACGCCGACCGCGCTGCTGGTCGGCACCGGGCGCGGCGCGCAGCTCGGCATCCTGATCAAGGGACCCGAGGTGCTCGAATCGACCCGCCGGGTGGACACCGTCGTGCTGGACAAGACCGGCACCGTCACCACCGGCACGATGACGCTGGTCGACGTGGTCACGGCCGCGGGCACCGACCGAGCGGAGGCGCTGCGGCTGGCGGGCGCGCTCGAACACGCCTCCGAGCACCCCATCGCCCGGGCCATCGCCCAGGCCGCCACCGAGGCCGGGGAACTGCCGGCCGTCGAGGGTTTCGAGAACGTCGAGGGCCGCGGTGTCCAGGGCGTCGTCGACGGGCACGCCGTCGTCGCCGGCCGCGAGTCGCTGCTCGAGGACTGGTCCCTGCACCTGCCCGCTGACCTGCGGGCCGCCAAGTCGGAGGCCGAGAACGCCGGGCAGACCGTGATCGCGGTCGGCTGGGACGGCAGCGCGCGCGCCCTGATGGTGGTCGCCGACGCCGTCAAACCCACCAGCGCGCAGGCGATCTCGGAACTCAAGGCACTGGGGCTGACGCCGATCCTGCTGACCGGCGACAACGAGGACGTGGCCCGGACCGTCGCCCGGCAGGTGGGCATCGACGAGGTCGTCGCCGAGGTGATGCCTGCCGACAAGGTGGACGTGATCGCCCGCCTGCAGGCCGAGGGAAAGGTCGTCGCGATGGTCGGCGACGGTGTCAACGACGCGGCCGCCCTGGCCCAGGCCGACCTGGGACTGGCGATGGGCACCGGCACCGACGTGGCCATCGAGGCCAGCGACATCACCCTGGTCCGGGGCGACCTGCGCTCGGCCGCCGACGCCATCCGACTCTCCCGCCGGACGCTCGGCACCATCAAGGGCAACCTGTTCTGGGCCTTCGCCTACAACGCCGCGGCGATCCCGCTGGCCGCGGCCGGCCTCCTCAACCCGATGCTGGCCGGCGCCGCGATGGCGTTCTCGAGCGTGTTCGTGGTGAGCAACAGCCTGCGGTTGCGCCGGTTCAAGTAAAGGCAGCTTCGCTGCCCGTGCGCGCTGTGCACCCTGGTTGGGGTGCACAGCGCGCACAGTCGCGTGAGCATGCGGCGACCGCGCGCGTTGCACTTGACGACGGCGAAGTCGGGATCCAAAGGCAGTCGCCAATTCTCGCCGGCGAAGAAACCGTCAAGGCCGCCGCGCAGGGTACGCAGCAACCAGGCGGTGCTGATGCCCCACCGCGGCCCGGACGGATCGTCATCGAGGGTGTTGTAGTGAGCAACAGCCTGCAGCTTCGGCCGTTCCGGAAGTCGCAACTTCGCAGCCCGTGCGACGACTGGTTGCAGGCCTCACCAGATCGGTGCCTAGCGCATCACCCGAGCAGATTGCACGGACCCAATCCGTGCCACTTACTGGTTATTGCAGATTTCCCCCCATACCCCGACCGGGGTCTCCAAGCCCCAAAGCCACCATGACGTAGTACCAGATCAAGCCTTCGGCAGAACCCATGACAAAGCCCCCTTCAACAGTGGTACCCGACGATGCCTCCCACGGCACCTGCCAGGCGCGCCGACTCGGCGCTAGGCGGCAGCCTACACAGACCGCGCGGCCCGGTCCCTGATTCGAATTACCTGCAGCATTTGACTATTCGTCAAACACAAACGAACCGGCAGGAGTGGGCCGGACGTCACCAAACGCACAACGCGGCGACGCTTCTCACATACCTGCCAGCAACGTCGTCCGATGCTGCGCAGGATCATGGCGACGCCGAGTCGATCCGAATACTGTTGCTTCGCAGAGCTGATCGTCAGACAGGACGGGCGCCCGGGAGATCCCCGGACACCCGTCGTCGTGCGACTGCCGTCAGTCACCGAGGCCGGGTTCAGAGGAATGGACTCACCCCAAACAGTTGGCGCCTGTCCGTACGGGCATGCCCACTTGCCGAACGACTGATACTGCTGACCCCCACCAGCAAGGGCCAATCACTGGCACCAGCGCCATACGCGATAACTATTCGAATGCTGTTGCCACACTCGACAATTAGTTGAACGCTACCGGCCCCGGGCGGAACCTGAGCAGGATCACAGCGACGTCGAGAGCCTCGCCGAGAGTGGGCTCGGCAGCCACCCTCACTACCCCTGCGCCGGGCAGGGACCCTGGCACCCGGGGGGCATCATCCCGGTGGATTCCAGGATGATCCGCAAGGGAAGAAACGCAATTATGATCCCGTCCGCGATGATCGCTTGGGCGACATGGATCGGATCCGGGTCGACTAATACGGCGTCCACGACGAGCGAACCCGTTTCGGGGAACGACTCGGTGGATGCGGCGGCGGCAGCGCCAGCTCCAGCGGCAAAACCACCGACCAGCATCCCGGACGCGACAACGAGGGATGCGATACGACGCTTGTTGGGACCGAACATTCAAAGGCTCCAATCATCTGAAGAGTTCGCACATGCAGCGATGCTCCTGTGGACGCGCCGACACCATGCGGCTCACCCGGCGCCGCGCAAACATACATCGCAGGATTGAGACCAGTGCAGGATTTCGAATATGACTGCCATACTTGATAATTGGTCGAACACTACGCATCGCGAGCGGAAGCGGAGACAGCTCCCGTGGCGGCGAGCGACCCATGCCCGCCAGACCGTGCCGGCGAGCCGCGCAAAGGCCGCAACGTCGAGTGTCTCGCCGCGGCCCGACGGGCCGATGCCCGCCGTGACCAGCACCTCACCAAAGAAGCAGGCCTTGACGTTGGGAATCCCGCAGATCTTGGTGCCCGGGCGGCGGCGATCCCGCTGGCCGCGGCCGGCCTGCTCAACCCGATGCTGGCCGGCGCGGCGATGGCGTCCTCGAGCGTCTTCGTGGTGAGCAACAGCCTGCGGCTGCGCAGATTCAAGTAGCAGCGGCTGCTCGGGCTTGTGCGCGTTTTGTACCCCGACTGGGGTACAAAACGCGCACAAGCGCGTCAACGAATACCGGCGCCATCCCAAGGTTCATGACTTGCGGTTCCCAGCAAGATGATCGGAGCGGCGATCAAAATACCGAGAGATTGGATGGGATTCTCCATGAAATCCATTGATCCGGTGGCCATGAACAGCCTGGCCACCTCCATTGATCCGGTGGCGACGGACCCGGCCGGCAGGAGGGATCCGGCGGGTGCCGCGGACGCAACGCCTGACCCGGCGGCGAGGCCACCGCTCAGGACTGCCGATACAAGAATCGTGGCTGCGAGACGACGCATGTACAAACTCCATTCGGTGACGACGATTTGGTCGCGCGTATCGTCGGCGCCGAGAAGGCACCGTCGACCAGAACGCTTTGCGTCACCGGACAGATGAAGGATCCGCCCGGTGCAGAAATCTACATACTGTTGCTACACTGGATAATTCGTTAGACGGAACAGAATCCCGACCGTGATCGCGGTCGGCTGGGACGGCAGCGCACGGGCCCCTGATGGTGGTCCCTGACGCCGTCAAACCCATCCTCGACGAGGCTTCCAAGTCCAAGGGTCCGATGAGGAAGACCTCACCGGCCGGGACGGCGGCGGTGTGTTCCAGCTCCCTGATCGCGCGGTCCAGGATCACCTGACCCGACCGCGCGTGGACAACCTCCGCACCCACAGAAACCTTGTCCGCGTTGGACTCTCACGTCAAGGTGCGCGACCTCACCGGACCGGATCGACGTCTGCCGCGGCTGGGCACTGCTGACGCCCTCACCAGGCCGGACGTCACTACTGCCCTGGGCAGATACCCCTGCAGCCGTTGTCATATATCCCGGTGGATCCCAGGACGATCCACAAGGGAATATTGATCGCGTAGAAGATGACCGCTTTGGCGACATGGACCGGATTCGGGTCACTGAAGATGACCTCAACGGAGGATGCATTGTCCTCGGTGGATGCGGCAGCGATGCCAGATCCAGCGGTGAGGCCGCCGGCCAACACGGCCGACGCGACAACAAGTGATGCGATACGACGCCCCACGAATCTCGACATGACGAAGCCCCCTTCGAAATCGATGACCCGACCATCACAGCGTGCGTGGTCGGCAGCGCCGACCCGGGCGCCGTTCAGGAGCATAGACACAAATGCCCCAACGCGTACCGGCATTCGAGTATCCGTGCAGCCCTTGTCGATGCGTTTAATGCAACGAATCAACAAGGGCTGCTTCACATTCACGGGGCGGGAACCGCGAGGCCCGTAAATGCGACGATCTATCGGACGCACCGGACTACGCATCATTGACTACTGATTGCACTCGAAGTGGCCGCAGGGGCTGGCACTCCCGGTTGCCACCAGAAGCTTGTAACCCACAGTGCTCACAAGAAGGTCCAGGCGGGAAGCGATGTCCCCGCCATCCACGAATCCAGCGGGGCCGGCGGCGACGGATTCGGCCGACAGGAGCTGGTTTGCGGGTGCCGCAGACGCGGTGCCGGAACCGGCGGCGATGCCACCGGTCAGCGCCGCCGAGACGAGGACCGCAGCCGCAAGACGACGCATCGTGGGACGAGGCATGTACGAACTCCATTCCGAGACGACGATTGGATCGCGCATCGGCCGCGTCGAACTACGCCGGCGCCGAGCGCGCTTCGCGTCACCGTACAGAGGACGAGCAGGCCCGGTGCGGAAATTCGTATACTGTTGCCGCACTTGGCAATTCGTTAACGCAACTGAACGCCGGGGGTGCCCGTCCCCGGCGTCAGAGCTGGTCAACCGATTGGATCGGACGGCTCGACCGCGGCCAGGCGCACGAAGGCAGCCGCGTCGAGCGTCTCGCCGCGCGCGGACGGTGCGATGCCCGCCGCGACCAGCCGGCGCTCGGCCTCCACCGGCGAGCCGGCCCACCCGGCCAGCGCGGCGCGCAGGGTCTTGCGGCGCTGCGCGAAGGCCGCGTCCACGACCGCGAAGACCCGTTTGCGGTTCTCCTCGTCGATCGGCCACGGCGCGGTGGCGTAGCGGTCCACCCGGACCAGGCCGGAGTCCACCTTCGGCACCGGCCAGAACACATGCGGCCCGACGGACCCCGTGCGGCGCACCTCACCGAAGAAGCAGGCCTTGACACTGGGGATGCCGTAGATCTTGCTGCCCGGGGCGGCTGCGAGGCGGTCCGCGACCTCGGCCTGCACCATCACCAGCGCCGTGCGCAGGCTCGGGAACTCGCAGAACAGGTGCAGCAGCACCGGCACCGCGACGTTGTACGGCAGGTTCGCCACCAGCGCCGTCGGTGCGGCGGGCAGGTCCGCGGGCATCACCCTCATGGCGTCCGCGCCCACCACGGTGAGCCGGTCCGCGAGTTCCGGGGCCCGCTCGGCCGCCGTCTTCGGGAGCCGGGCGGCGAGCACCGGGTCGATCTCCACCGCGATCACCGAGTCGACCACGTCCATCAGCGCAAGTGTCAGCGAGCCCAGACCGGGGCCCACCTCGAGCACCACGTCGTCGCGGCCGACCCCGGCCGTGTTCACGATGCGGCGCACGGTGTTGGCGTCGTGCACGAAGTTCTGGCCTAGCTGTTTGGTGGGGCGTACCCCGAGCTCGGCGGCGAGCGCGCGCACCTCGACGGGTCCCAGCAGGCCGGCCTGACCACGCGGTGCGTTCACGTCGGGGGTTGTCACAGGGGGTTCACCTCGGCGTTTGTCACAGCAGTGAACCTATCGCCTCGCGTGAGCTGGCGGGAAATCCGGCGGTTCAGCGCACACCGAGTCGGGACGAGCAGGACGGCCAGGCGCCCCAGCCCTGGGTCCGCTGGGTCTTGGTGGCGATGGCGATCTGCTCCTCGCGGGTGGCCAGGTCGGCGCGGGGCGCGTACTTCAGTCCGCCCTGACGCTCCCAGGTGTTCTGGTCGAACTGCACGCCGCCGTAGTAGCCGTTGCCGGTGTTGATGGCCCAGTTGCCCGTCGCCTCGCACTTCGCCAGTGCATCCCAGGTGGACCCGTTGGTGACCTCGGGCACCTCGGTGCCCGGCTTGGCGCCGACCCGGACGACCTTGGCCTGGCCGGGGGTGGTGACAACCTTGCCGACCTCGGTGCGGGAGGTCTCGACGCCGTTGACCAGGGTCACCGCGAAGGTCACGTCGTGCACGCCCGGGGCGCCCGGGTTCTCCACGACGGTGCGGCTCATGTTCATCGTCGGGTCCTCGATCCGCTGCGGCTCCGGCTCGAACGGCAGCGTCTCGGTGCGGTTCTCGGTGCGGGTACGAGTGACCGTCACCTGCATGCCCTCGGTGACCGGGGCGTCGGCGGCGGGTTCGACGGTGTCGGCCGCCCCGAGCGGCGCGCCCTGCGCGTCGAGCAACTCGCCGACGGTGGGGGCCGCCAGCCTCACCTCGGCCGGGGCCGCGCCGCCGTCGACCAGGCGCACCAGCTTCGGGCTGACCACGTCGACGTTCGCGCCGTCGAGCGGCAGGCGCTGCGACCGCGACGCCGAGACGTGGACGTCGCCGCCCAGCCGCTCCTGCGAGAGCGCCTCGTCGACGGTCAACGCCGTGGTCCACACGGTCCGCGGCTGCCCGTCGACGTTCAGGGTCAGTTCGCGGGCCCGGCGCAGCACCACCGTCTGGCCGTCGGTCACCTTGGCGCCGATCGAGGGGGCCACCACGTCCTTGTCGCCGACCGAGTACCCGGCGTCCGCGAGCACCCCGGTCACGTCGCGGGACATGGTGCTCAGCGCGATGGTCTCGCCGTCCACGTCCAGGGTGACCGTCTTGTGCGAGAGCACCGCGAGCCCACCACCCGCCAGCAGCGTCAGCAGCAGTGCGCCGACGACGAGCCGAAGGGCCGGCGAGTTGGACTTGTTGATCCGATCGAGACGCGACACACGAATTCCTGAGGCTGTTCGGTAACTGGATGACAACATCCAGCCTTATTCGGTCACAGTACGGTAACGAGAGAACGACGGTCCGGCAACCAGTCGGCATCCTCGGGCCGCCCGATCATGGACACACGCGCCGTCGTGACCTGTACAAACCGGCCGTCAGGGTTAATCTCGAATCCCTCGTCACACCCCCGCGAACGGCACCTCGGAAAGCTGGTTCGGATGCACACACGTTCACGCCGGAGCCTCACGCGCCTGCCCGCCCTGCTGGGGGTCCTCGCGCTCCTGGCCCTGATGTTCGGCACCGGCGCCGCGGCCGCACAGACCGACTCCGACAAGACCTACGTCATCGCCACCGACGTCACGTTCGCGCCGTTCGAGTTCCAGAACGAGCAGGGCGACTTCGTCGGCATCGACATGGACCTGCTGAAGGCGATCGCCGCGGACCAGGGCTTCAAGTACACGGTCAAACCGCTGGGGTTCAACGCCGCCGTGCAGGCCCTGCAGTCACGCCAGGTCGACGGCGTCATCGCCGGCATGTCGATCACCGACGAGCGCAAGCTCGTCTTCGACTTCTCCGACCCCTACTTCGACTCCGGCGTGCAGATGGCGGTGGCGAAGTCGAACGACGACATCGAGTCCTACGAGGACCTGCGCGGCAAACGGGTCGCGGTCAAGACCGGCACCGAGGGCGCGATGTTCGCCGACTCCATCAAGGGCAAGTACGGCTTCACCACCGTCACCTTCGACGACTCCGCCAGCATGTACGACGACGTCAAGACCGGTAACTCCGTCGCCGTCTTCGACGACTACCCGGTACTGCTGTACGGCATCGCGCAGGGCAACGGGCTCAAGGCGGTGGGTGAGAAGGAGGCCGGCAACTCCTACGGGTTCGCGGTCTCGAAGGGCCAGAACGCCGAGCTGCTCGCCAAGTTCAACGCCGGGCTGGCGAACACGCGGGCCAGCGGGCAGTACGACGAGATCCTGGACACCTACCTCGGCGAGGGGGCGCAGCAGGCCCAGGGCGGCAACACCTTCTTCTCCCTGTTCAAGGACAGCTTCCCGCTGCTGATGGAGGGCCTGTGGCTGACGATCGTCCTCACGGTCGTGTCGTTGGCGATCGCGCTGGTGCTCGGCCTGGTCTTCGGCTTCTTCCGGGTCTCGACCAGCCGGATCCTGCGTGGCATCGGCGTCACCTACGTCGACATCTTCCGCGGTACCCCGCTGCTGGTGCAGGCCTTCTTCATCTACTTCGGCATCCCCGCCGCGCTGGACTTCCAGATGCCGGCGATGACCGCGGGCATCATCACGCTGAGCCTCAACGCCGGCGCCTACATCACCGAGATCATCCGCGGCGGCATCCAGTCCGTCGACAAGGGACAGATGGAGGCCGCGCGCAGCCTCGGCATGGGCTACCTGCCCGCGATGCGCAAGGTGGTGCTGCCGCAGGCGGTGCGCACGATGATGCCGTCGTTCGTCAACCAGGCGGTGATCACGCTCAAGGACACCTCGATCCTGTCGGTGATCGGCATCGCCGAGCTCACCCAGACCGGCAAGATCATCATCGCGAGGAACTTCGAGTCCTTCAACATGTGGCTGATCGTGGGCATCTTCTACTTCGTCATCATCATGGCCCTGACCAAGCTGTCCGACCGGCTCGAGAGAAGGATCAACGCGTGAGCGATTCCGTCACCACCGACATCAAGATCCGGGTCACCGACCTGCGCAAGTCCTTCGGCGACAACGAGGTGCTCAAGGGCATCGACGTCGACATCGAGAGCGGCGAGGTGGTCTGTGTGATCGGGCCGTCCGGCTCCGGCAAGAGCACCTTCCTGCGCTGCCTCAACAAGCTCGAGGACATCACCGGCGGCACGGTGGTAGTGGACGGCTACGACCTGACCGACCAGAAGGTCGACATCGACAAGGTCCGCCAGCACATCGGCATGGTGTTCCAGCACTTCAACCTGTTCCCGCACATGACCGCGCTGGAGAACGTGATGCTGGCGCCGGTGCAGACCAAGCGGGCCACCAAGGCGGAGGCCCGCGAGACCGGGCAGCGCCTGCTGGCGCAGGTGGGGCTGGCGGAGAAGGCGGACGCCAAGCCGGCGAACCTGTCCGGCGGCCAGAAGCAGCGGGTCGCGATCGCCCGGGCGCTGGCCATGAGCCCGGACATCATGCTCTTCGACGAGGCCACCAGCGCTCTGGACCCGGAGATGGTCGGCGAGGTGCTGCAGGTGCTGCGCGACCTCGCCGCGCAGGGCATGACCATGGTGGTGGTGACCCACGAGATGGGCTTCGCCCGCGAGGTCGCCGACCGGGTGATCTTCATGGCCGACGGCGTCATCGTCGAGCAGGGCCCGCCGGCCGACCTGTTCGGCAGCCCCCGGCACCCGCGCACCCAGGACTTCCTCGCGAAGGTGCTGTAGGCCGAGCGCGCGCCGCGTCAGCCCCGGACCGCCAGCTCCACCACCACACCGGTCTGCTTGCGGCAGTCCATGCCGGACACGAAGGTCCCACTGCCGCCGAACCAGCTGGGGCTCTTCGACACCGGGGACCGCACCGCGGTCCCCGGGAGAGGGCACCAAGCGCCGATCTCGTTCTCGCGATAGAGCTCGTCCAGCAGGTACACGCCCAGGACCGAGCCGGTGGTGCTGTCGAATCCATCCGGGACATCCGCGCCGTGCACCGTCCCCCACAGCCGCCCGCGTAGCCCGGTGGGGTGGTCGGACAGGTCGTCGGGCGCGTCTCGCCAGTAGGCGCTGACGCCCCCGACGCTGAGCTTGCGGCTGCTCCGATCCCAGCGAACCGGTCGGCGGAAGATCTCCGGCTCGGTGTCGTCTGCGGTGTACGCGAGCACCCACGTCGCCTCGCGGCCCACCTCGGGCGGTGGGGCACAGCATTCGATCTCCCACGCCGCGACGTACACGTCGATGGCGTCGACGCCGCGGTCGACGGGAGTCGAATTCGTGAACCCGTGCATCGTCGCTTACCTTTGCGGCCCAATTTACTCCCGGGCTAGATGCGGTAGACCCGCCGGGCCGTCGCCGTCGACGCGGCCGCCAGGTCGAACGGGTCCTGACCGCGGGTCTCCGCGAGCGAACGGACCGTGTACGGCAGGCAGTACGGCTCGTTCGGCGCGCCGCGGAACGGGTGTGGGGTGAGGTACGGCGCGTCGGTCTCGACCAGCAACTGGTCGTCCGGCACCAGCTTCGCGGCCTCGTGCAGCTCGCGGGCGTTGCGGAAGCTGACCGTGCCGGAGAAGCTCAGCACGTACCCGGCCTCCACGCAGGCCAGCGCCATCGTCGCGTCGGACGAGAAGCAGTGGAAGATCACGGTGTCCGGCGCGCCCTCGTCGAGCAGGACGGCCAGCAGGTCGTGGTCGGCCTCCCGGTTGTGGATCATCAGCGGCTTGCGCAGCCGCTTGGCCAGGTCGATGTGCCAGCGGAACCCCTCGACCTGTTCCTCCACCGTGGCGCAGCCGTCGAGCTTGCCGGGCCAGTAGTAGTCCAGGCCGGTCTCCCCCACCGCGACGGTCCGCGGGTCCGCCGCGAGCCGCTCGATCTCCGCCTTCGTCGCGTCGTCGAGCACGTTGGCCCGGGTGGGATGGATCGAGACCGCGGCGTACACGCGGGGGTCCCAGTGCGCGGCGTCCACCGCGAACCGGGCCGCCGCCAGGTCGTCGGCGACGGTGACGACCTGGCCGACGCCGACCTTCTCGGCCCGGTCCACGATCGCCGCGACGGACGCCGCGTCGACGGCGCCGCAGGCGTCGAGGTGGGTGTGCGAGTCGATCAACGGCGCGAGCGGGGTGGGCAGATCCGGCGCCGGACGGTCTTTGCTCATGCGGCCATTGTCGTACGGCGGTCCGGTTGCCACGACACCCAGGCAGATCGGTGCGCCGGGTGGCCGCGAAGACCTCCCTGACCGGGGCCGGGATCTGTCACGATGCAGAGGTCACTTCGTGACGACGGACAGCCGCACCGCGACGGGACCCGAGAGCGAGACCCACGTGAAGAAGAGAACACTCGTCGGACGAGTCATCGCAGTGACCGGCGGCGCCCGTGGCATCGGGCGCGAGATCGCCGCCCAACTCGCCGAGGCCGGCGCGAAGGTGGCCATCGGCGACAAGGACGGCGACGCCGCCCGCGCCACCGCGGGCGAGCTGACCGGCACCACACTCGGCCTCGACCTCGACGTCGCGGACCGTGGCTCG
Organism: Rhodococcus sp. P4_F5; assembly: GCF_056401315.1. Lineage (NCBI taxonomy): Bacteria > Bacillati > Actinomycetota > Actinomycetes > Mycobacteriales > Nocardiaceae > Rhodococcus > Rhodococcus sp. P4_F5. Next base: position 74,385 of record NZ_JBFUJP010000008.1, read on the forward strand.
TTCGCCGCCTTCCTCACCGAGGTCGAGGAACGGTGGGGTCCGCTCGACGTACTGGTCAACAACGCCGGGGTGATGTGGGTCGGCCCGTTCGACGAGGAGCCCGAGACGGCCCGGCGCCGCCAGTTCGACGTCAACGTGCACGGCGTCGTCAACGGCGTCACGCTCGCCGCGCCCGGTATGCGCGCCCGCGGCGCCGGCCACATCGTCACCGTCGCGTCGGCGGCCTCGAAGCTGGCGCCGCCCGGCGAGTCCAGCTACGCGGCGACCAAGCACGCGGTGTTCGGGTACCTGAGCGGCGTCCGCGCGGAACTGTCCGGCGGCCGGGTCGAACTCTCGGTGGTGATGCCCACCGTGGTGAACACCGAACTCGCCGTCGGCACGGCCACCGGCGCCGCCGCGATGCTCCAGCCCGCCGACGTGGCCCGGGCGGTGGTCCAGGTGATCGAACGCCCGCGCTTCGAGGTGACGGTGCCCGGCTACCTCGGCCCCCTGGTCCGCGCGGTGAACGTGCTGCCTCGACCGGTCCGCGACCTGATCACCCGTTCGATGGTGCCGGACCAGGTGAGGGCCGTGCGGGGCTCGTCCACCCGGACCGGCTACGAACGGCGCGTCCTCGGCTCCGACCCGACACCCCGCAGCTGAGTGCGGACAGGTCTGCTCGTCACGTTTGCGCGCGACGCAGTTAGAGTAGGCCCACCATGACTTCGCCCGCCTCCGCTTCCCGGCCCCCGTTCTACGTCACCACCGCCATCGCGTACCCGAACGGTGTCCCGCACGTCGGTCACGCCTACGAGTACATCTCCTCCGATGCGATCGCGCGGTTCAAGCGACTCGACGGGTTCGACGTGTTCTTCATGACCGGCACCGACGAGCACGGCCTGAAGATGCAGCAGACGGCGGCGAAGGAAGGCATCGACGTCCGCGACCTTGCCGCGCGGAACTCCGACCAGTTCGAGGCGCTGGACAAGGTCCTCGAGGTCTCGTTCGACCGCTTCATCCGGACCACCGACGCCGATCACGAGGCCGCCTGCCAGGTGCTCTGGCAGAAGATGGTCGAGTCCGGCGACATCTACCTCGACACCTACTCGGGCTGGTACTCGGTGCGCGACGAGGCGTTCTACACCGAGGCCGAGACCACTGTCGAGGAGGACGGCACCCGCCTCGCGACCGAGACGCGGACCCCGGTGGAGTGGACCGAGGAGTCCACCTACTTCTTCCGGCTGTCGAACTACCAGGACCGGTTGCTGGACCTGTACGAGTCCCGGCCCGAGTTCCTCGAGCCCGCGACCCGGCGCAACGAGATCGTCAGCTTCGTCAAGGGCGGCCTCAAGGACCTGTCGATCTCGCGGACCACCTTCGACTGGGGCATCCCGGTCCCCGGCCACCCGGGCCACGTCATGTACGTCTGGGTGGACGCGCTGGCGAACTACCTGACCGGCGCCGGCTACCCGGACGTCGACTCGGAGTCCTTCCGCAAGTTCTGGCCCGCCGACCTGCACATCATCGGCAAGGACATCTCCCGCTTCCACACCGTCTACTGGCCGGCATTCCTGATGTCGGCCGGGCTGGAGCTGCCCAAGCGCGTCTTCGTGCACGGGTTCCTCTACAACAAGGGCGAGAAGATGTCGAAGTCGGTCGGCAACGTCGTCGACCCGCTCGAGATGGTCGAGCAGTACGGCCTCGACGCACTGCGGTTCTTCCTGCTGCGGGAGATCTCCTACGGCCAGGACGGCAGCTACAGCCACGAGGCGATCGTCACCCGGATGAACGCCGACCTGTCCAACGAGCTCGGCAACCTGGCGCAGCGCTCGCTGACCATGGTCGCGAAGAACTGCGACGCCCAGGTGCCCACCCCCGGCGAGCTGTCCGAGGACGACCGGGCGCTGCTCGCGAAGGCCGACGCGTTGCTCGAGACGGTGCGCGCCGACTTCGACAAGCAGGCGCTGCACCAGGCGCTCGAGGCGATCTGGCACGTGCTGGGCGAGACCAACCGGTACTTCTCGCAGCAGGAGCCGTGGGTGCTGCGCAAGACGGACCCGGCACGGATGGCCACCGTCCTGTACACGACCCTCGAGGTGGTGCGCATCGTCGGCATCCTGGTGCAGCCGGTGATGCCGGGTTCCGCCGCGAAGATCCTGGACCTGCTGGGGCAGGCGTCCGAGGCCCGCGACTTCGCGGCCATCGGCACCCGGATCGTGGCCGGGCACCCGCTGCCCGCGCCGTCGCCGGTGTTCCCGCGGTACGTGGAGCCCGACGCCGGCTGACGCTCGGCGTGACGTTGCGGGTGACGACGCTGTGAACGACGACGACGCACCGGGCGCCGAGGCACTGGCCCTCGTCGCGGCGGTGGCGGCGGCCTACGAACGCGGTTGGCAGCCCGCCGACCTGCTGCACGTGACCCGCCGCGGCGACGAGTCGCCGCCGGAACTCGCGGCCGCCGCCACGCTGTACGAGGCGCGGTGCTCCCGCGCCGCGGAGCGGGCCCCGTCGGACTGGACCGGTCAGCTCGACGCCGTCGCCGAGCAGTACCCGGCGCAGGCCCGGCTCGTCGGGCAACTGCCCGCCGACGACCCGACCGGCCGGCACCTCGCCACAGCCCTCACCGCAGGCCGGTCCGGCTTCTTCGGCTACCAGCTCGCCGAACTCGCCGCCGAGTGGAACCGGCTGCCGCCGTGGACGTTCCTCACCGACCCGCCGTCGCAGTGGCCGGCCGAAGGCTCGGCGCCGTCTGCTCAGTCACCGGGCGAAGACGCGGCCGCGCCGGCAGCCGCGGCCGACCCCAAGATGCTGAACCGGATCCGGGGTCTGCTCACCAAGGCCGAGCGCACCGAGTTCACGCAGGAGGCCGAGACCTTCACGGCCAAGGCGCAGGAGCTGATGACGCGGTACGCGATCGACGCCGCCCTGCTGCGCACTCGCGCCCACACCGGCCCGGCGAACGTCCGCAGCCGCCGCGTGCACCTCGACAATCCGTACGTCACGGAGAAGGTGCACCTGCTGACCGCGATCGGCGAGGCCAACCGGGTCCGCACCGTGTGGTTCGGCGACCTCTCCATCGCCGTCGCCGTCGGCACCCCGGCCGACCTGCAGCAGGTGGACCTGCTGTTCACCTCCCTGCTGGTGCAGGCCAACCGCACCCTGCAGTCGACCGCCGCGCAGGGTCGCAGCGGCGCGCGCACCACGGCGTTCCGCAAGGCGTTCCTGGCCGGGTTCGCCAGCCGGGTCGGGCAACGACTGCGTGAGGCCGACGCCCGGGCCACCGAGGCCGCGGCCGCCGACGAGTCCATGCCGGTGAGCGACCTGCTGCCGATCCTCGCGACCACGTCGGCGGCGGTGGAGGCGGAGTTCAACCGGCTCTTCCCCGGCACCCGGCGGTCCCGGGCCCGTTCGGTGGACGCGGGCGGATGGCACGCCGGCCGGGCCGCCGCGGACGACGCGTCCCTGACGCCGGGCGCCGGCCGGATCAATCGGAAGTAGCACTGCCGACCTGCGACGACCGGACTTGTCGGTGCCCTGGTGCACACTGCCGGCATGACGAATCATCGAACGGACATTCGAGACCCTTGGGGTAGCGCGTACCCGGCCGACGTCGAGGACGACTGGGGTCCGGACGACTGGAACGACGACGACCGGCCGGCCCGGGACGGCCACGCCACCCGTCGCGAGGGCCCGCCGACCGCGCTCGACGCGCCGGCCGCGCTGGCCGCGGCATACGAGCGTGGCTGGCAGCCCGCGGACGTCCTGCACGTCACGAAGCGGTCGCTCGAGGCGGCCTTCGGCGACCCGGCCGCCGCACTGATCCTGCGCGAGTCGCACTGCAGCGGCGCGTGGTCTCGCGCACCGCGGCAGTGGCTCGACCAGCTGCGTGCGATCGCGGACGCGCACCCCGGCGCGGACACCGATCCCACCGCCGACCGGGACCCCGGGATCGACCCGTCACACGGATGGCCACTGGCCCGGTTCTGGCAGACACTGGGCCCCTGGACCGCCCTGTGCCCGCCACCCTCGGCCTGGCCCCGGCAGCGCACGGACCCCGCCCCGGAACGGGACACCGACCCGGCGGTCGCGGACACCAAGGTGCTGAACAAGATTCGCGGGCTCCTCGCGAAGGCGGAGAGCACGGAGTTCACGGAGGAGGCCGAGACCCTCACCGCCAAGGCGCAGGAACTGATGACGCGGTACGCGATCGACTCGGCACTTCTCGAGGCGGCCGCACCCGGGTCGTCGATCACGGTGCACAGCAAGCGAATTCACCTCGACAACCCGTACGTCAAGCAGAAGGCGCTGCTGCTGACGGCGATCGGTGAGGCAAACCAGGTGCAGACCGTGTTCAACCTGCGGCTGGCCATCGCCACCACGATCGGGTCGCCGGTGGACCTGGCGCAGGTGGAGATGCTGTTCACCTCGCTGCTCGTCCAGGCCACCCGCGCGATGCACACCGCGGGCGAGAAGGGCTCTCGGTCCGTGTCTTTCCGCAAGGCGTTCCTCTTCGGTTTCGCCGTGCGGATCGGCCAACGACTGACGGAGGCCGGCAAGGCCGCCACCGCACAGGCCGTGTCCGAGTCGCAGGTGCGGTTCGCCGACCTGCTCCCGATCCTGGCCGATCGGGCCGATGCGGTGCACGCCGAGGTGACGCGCCTCTTCGGACCCGTGAAGACCATGCGGAACTCGGCGGTCGACCCGCGAGGGCTGCGTGCGGGACGGTCTGCCGCGGACGCGGCGAACCTCGGCGACGGCGGACGGGCGATCGCCGGTTGACGACCCACCCGCCCGGCCCGGGCCACGCCGATCGTGGACGGCGCCCTGCCTGCGCGATTCGGGCGGGCGGGCGCCCCCGTGACAGGCTGGACGGATGCGGATCGACAAGCTGGGCGAGGGCGGCAACCCGGCCGAGGTGCTACGCGCCCTCGCCGCCCTGGCCGCCGACCGCGGCACACCGCCGCCCGCCGCCCTGATCGGCGACTGGTTCGGCCGCCGGGCCGTGCTGGCGCCGAGCGTGGACGCGGTGCGGGTGGACCCGAGCCGGGCCTTCAAGGCCCCCGGGCACCGGGCGGACGCTACCGGTCGGACGCCCATCGGCGGCGGCTGGATCGGCTACCGCGCCTACCCGGACCTGCCGACCTCGGGAGCCGTACCGGCACTGCCCGAGTCGGCGGGCGGCTGGACGGACAGCGTCCTGTGCCAGGACACCGAGGGCTGCTGGTGGTACGAGTCCCTCACCGACAGTCCGTGCCCCGCGGAGTGGGCCGCGGCGGCGACCGCGCCGTGGGCGGCCCGCCGGCCGTGGCGGCTCGACTGGACCGCGCCCGACCGCGACGCCCACCGGTACGGCGTCGAGGAGTGCCTCGAGGCCATCCGCGCCGGCGAGGTCTACCAGGCCTGCGTGTGCACCCAGTTCCGCGGGCGCGCACACGGCGAGCCGCTGGACTTCTTCGCCGACGCCGTCGAGTCCACGCGGCCCGCCCGCGCCGCCTTCGTGCAGGGCGGTTGGGGCGCGATCGCGTCCCTCTCCCCCGAGTTGTACCTGGCCCGTCACGGCGACCGGGTCACCTCCAGCCCGATCAAGGGGACGTTGCCCATCGCGGCGGACCCCGACCGACTCCGCGCCTCCGTCAAGGACGTGGCCGAGAACGTGATGATCGTCGACCTGGTCCGCAACGACCTCGGCCACCTCGCCGTCCCCGGTTCGGTGACCGTGACCGACCTGCTCGGTGTGTATCCCGCACCGGGCGTGTGGCATCTGGTGTCCACGGTCGAGGCGACGGTGCCTCCCGACACCGGCACGGGCGAGCTCCTCGACGCCACCTTCCCGCCGGCCTCCGTCACCGGTTGTCCCAAACACCGCGCCCGGCAACTGCTCTCGCAGTGGGAGCCGGATGCGCGCGGAATCTACTGCGGCACTGTCGGGTTCGCGTCGCCCCTGGCCGGCGTCGAGCTGAACGTGGCCATCCGCACCGTCGAGTTCGATCCGCACGGCGGCGCCGTCCTCGGCGTCGGCGGCGGCATCACCATCGACTCCGACCCCGACGCCGAGTGGCAGGAGTGCCTGGACAAGGCGTCGAGCATTCTCGCCCTCGGCTAACTCTCCCCGCCCTCGGCCTCACAGGCCCCCCGCGTCGGCGCGGAAAGCTCGAAACTCGCCGCCCGGTCCGGCGACAGTTCCTCGGTCGCCGCGCAGATCCGGGCGATGATCGCCGCCGCGTCCAACCCCCAGGCACGCAGCACACCGTCCCCGCCCGCGGCGACGACGGTGTGGGCCCCCGGCAGGAATCCGACCTGCCATCGGCCGGTGCCGGTGGTGGCGATCGGGCCGCCCACCTCCCGGGCCCGTCCGGCGTCGGAGACGTCCCACAGTCGCACCGTGCCGTCGTCGCTCCCGCTCACCAGTCGCCGCCCGTCGGGACTGAACGACACCGAGTAGACGGTGCCGCTGTGCCCGAGCAGAGCCGGCTGGCGGGCCGAGAGCGATCCGTCCGCCGCCCGGTCCCACACCACCACCGCCTGATCGTCGTCACCGGTCGCCATCCTGGTGCCGTCCGGGCTGAACGAGAGCGCATTGATCCCGCCCTCCCCGGCATGGGACACGCCGTGCGACTCGGGACGCGCGGGGTCCCGCACGTCCCACGAGTGCACCCCGCCGTCGGCGTCGGTGGCCACCAGGGTGTTGCCGTCCGGGCTGAAGGCCGCGACCCGGACGAGATTGCTCGGGCCGTCCAAGGGCTCACCCCACGGCACCGGGTGCCCCGGGTCGGCCAGGTTCCACAGCCGCACGCTGAAGTCGTCGTCACCCAGCGCCAGTGTGGTGCCGTCCGGGCTGAACGCCATCTCCCAGGTGAATCGTGTCTGCGTCACGATCGGCGCGCCCAGCGCGGTCGGGTGCGCCGGATCGCGCACGTCCCACAACTGGACATGTCCGCCGGTGGTGGGCGTCGTCGCCATCATCTTTCCGTCGGGCGAGAGTGCCACCACGTGCGCGCCGCCGAGGGGCCGCGGCATCGGGGTCGCGCTCGCCGCGGCCAACCGCCCGTCGTTGCCGACCCGCCACAGCCGGATCACCGAGTCGTACCCGCCCGTGGCCATGAGCGAACCGTCCCGGCTCGTCGACGGCAGCGACAGCGCGGACTCGGAGACGGGCAGGTTGGTCCGCGGCAGGGCCCACACCCGCACCATCGAGTCCTGCCCACCGGTGACCACCGTCTCGCCGTCCGGCGAGAGGGCCATCGCGGGCACCCCGCCCCCGTTCCCGGTCAGCGCCGGCCGCAGCGGCCGCAGGGTCCGGCGTTCCGGGTCCACGGACCACCGCTTCACCGTGCCGTCCCAGGAGGCGCTGGTGAGGGTCGCACCGTCCGCCGCGAAGGCGATCGTCCAGATCCCGCCGGTGTGTGCCTGTACCGGCGCCCCGACCTCTCGGACCGCGGCCACCTCCGTGGCGTCGAAGACCCGGAGGAATCCGTCGTCGCTGCTCGCCGCGAGGGTCCGTCCGTCCGGCGCGAAGGCCACCGAGTGCACCACGTCGCCGAACCCGCTGAGCACCGACGGCAGCGGCACGGGCCGGGTCGGGACAGCGATGTCCCACAACCGGACGCTGCGGTCGTCGCTGGCCGTCGCCAGCACCGCCGAGTCGGGCCGGAACGAGACCGTCCGGACCGCGCCGCCGTGTGCCGCGAGCACCGTGGCCGGGAACTGGCCCGACCACGGATCCGAGGTGCCGAAAAGCGTCACGGTGCCGTTGTCGTTCGGCGCGGCCAACGTCCGCCCGTCCGGGCTGAACCGGACGTTGTGCACCGTTCGGGCACCCGTCGGGGCCGCCTCGAGCAGCGGCCTGGGCGCGCCCCGGTCGGTGACGTCCCAGATGAACACGGTGCCGTCGCCACTGCCGGCCGCCAGGATCCGGCCGTCCGGACTGAACGACACCGATGCCATGTACTGGTCGGAGCCGGTCAGTGGCTCGCCGACCGGCCTCGGATCGGACCGATCGCTCAGGTCCCACAGCCGGACCGTGCGGTCGTCGCTGGCCGACGCCATCGTCTTGCCGTCGGGCGAGAGGGCCACTCCGTAGACCGGGCCCCGGTGCCCGCTCAGCGGCCGGCCGATCGGGGTCGACTCGGACGCGATCAGGCTCGAGTACGCCGCGTCGCTGCTCGGGTCCATCTGCCACGCGGCCAGTGACAACTGGGCGGCGGTCGTGGGGTCGGACTCACGCAGCGAATCCGACAGCGCGACGACCTGGCGGAACTGCGCGGCGCTGCGCTCCGATTCCGCGCGACTCTTCGCCGTCCATGCCATCACGCCCGCCACCAGCGCGAGGACCGTGGACAGCGCCAGTGCCGCCATGACGCCCCGCTGGATCCAGGTGTTGCGCTGCACCTGCTGAGTCGACGCCGCCAGGAACTCCGCTGCCGTCGGGTCCAGCGGAGCGGCCACCGGACCCGACGGGTTCTGCTCGGCGACCATGTCCAGCCGGCCACGCTGGTAGAGCAGGCTGTGGTTGCGGTCCGCGTCGGCCCAGTGCGCGGCGTCCGCCTCGATCTGCTGGCGCAGCGCCGAGTAGGACCGGTCCTCCTGGATCCAGTTCTTCAGCCGCGGCCAGGCGTCGATCACCGCGTCGTGGATGAGTTCGACACTCTCGGTGTCGGCGACCAGTACCCGGGCCGCGATGAACTGGTCGACCACCCGCTGCGCGGCCTCGGTGTCCTCCCCGCCGAACGCCAGCAACTGTGGCAGGGTCCGCCGGATCTTCACGTCGGTGCCGGCGTCGGTGACGTACACCAGGTGCACCATCATCGACCGCGCCAGCACCTGCCCCCGCGGGTCCAGCGCCTCCCAGGTGCGTTCGGCGGTCGCCGCGACGGAACCGCGCACGCCACCGGTCGCCCGGTAGCTCGACATCGTGAGCGTGCCGCCACGCCTGCGCTCCCACATGGTGTCGAGCAGGTGCGAGAGCAGCGGCAGGACGGTGTTGCTGCCTTCCTCGGAGGTCAGCGCACCGAGATCGTGCAGGATCAACTCCACCAGCCCGGCCTCGAGCTTGAGCCCGATCAGCCGGGCGGGACCGGTGATCACGTCCACCATGTCCGAACGGGTCAGCGGCGCGACCGTCTTGCTGTGCCGTTCGAGGGCGTGGGCCAGCACCGGATAGGCGAGCGCCGGCTCGTAGAAGTCCGAGCGCATGGTCGCCACGACCGAGGGCGCCGAATCGGGGGTCTCGTCGTCGGACAGCGTCGAGGCCGCGTAGTCGAGGACCAGGAGGAATCGTGCCCGCTCGTCGGGATCGCCGCACTGGGTGAACAGCTCCTCGGTCTGGTCGACGACGACGAGCAACGTCGCGGCACCGAGCCGGCCGGCCGCGCCGCGCAGGGCACGTCGCACCGACTCCGGGTCGGGGCTGTCGACGACGCCCGTCAGCTCCGGGATCGCGTCGCACAGCGCCTGCAGCGGCGCCTGTCCCGGGGTGACCACGACCGGCACGCAGGCTGTGTCGCCCGCGCCCGGCGCCACCCGGGCCAGCTCCGGGACGAGTCCCGCCTGCACCAGTGACGACTTCCCGACGCCGGACGCGCCGGTGACGATCACCATGCCGTGCCCCTGCGCGGAGACCACCGCGTCGACCAGCCCCCGCAGGCTCTCCACCCGGCCGAAGAACAGTCGGGCGTCCTCTGCCCGGTACGGCTCGAGACCGCGGTACGGCCGCACCCCGGTGACCGGTACGGCAACGACCGGTGCCGTCGCCTCGCTGCGCGCCCGGGGGGCGCTCACGTCGCGGGCGTTCTTCCACCAGGCTTGCCACTGCTGGGTGGAGTAGAGGCCGGGCGCAGGCGGCTGTCCGTGCACCGCGGAGGCGGCCCGGATCAGGACGACGAGAACGGGTCGCACCGATTCGAAGGTGGCGGGCACCCGCTTGCCCGACCGCCAGTCGCTGATCCGCTGGACCGAGATCTGCTTGTCGACGCCGATCGCGCGGCCGACCACCGAGGCCTCGGACACCACCTTCTTCAGGGCGGGCCCACCCGCCGTCGCGAACAGCAGCCGCAGCTGGTCGGCGAAGAATCGACGGGCCTGCTCCGACTGGTCCTGCTCACCCTGGTCGTCCTGGGCGTGCGGATTCCGCTCATCAGTCGCGCGGTCGTCGTCAACCATCGTTCATCCCTCTCCACCACCGGGCGAAATTCCGCTGCGGAAAAGTTCCTCACCCGCTGCGAACTGGGACGATACCTGGAATCTCAGAGTCAACATTGCTCGGCTCCCCTCGACCGTCCAGTGTTGTCCTCGGCGCACGGGGGGCCCGGCGCCAACCACGTGGCACCGGCGGGGACTGACAATTTCGAGGGGTAGTTCCCGCCGGATCCGCGACCCGCGACGAGAAATGGGACACCGAGAACGATGACCAGAATCGCGACCCAGATCGCCTCTCGAGTTCCGCCTACGCTGTCCGCCTTCCTGGTGATCGCGGCAGCCGTCGGACTGATCCTCCTGATGTCCCCCGGGTTCTGATCCCACCGACCTGTACCCGGCGCGGCGGCCTCAGTCCTTGCGCGCGGCGAGCACCGTCTCGTAGAGCTCCCGCTTGGACACCCCCGCGGTGGCGACCATCGCGCACGCGTCCTTGAGCCGCTCGCCCGCGGCCACCAGCCGCTCCACCTCGTCGACGAGGTCCGCCGGCTCGGCGGCCACCGCCGTCGCTCCCTCGAGCACCACGGTGATCTCTCCGCGAACCCCGTCGGCCGCCCACTCGGCGAGCTCGGCCAGAGTGCCGCGTCGCACCTCCTCGTAGGTCTTCGTCAGCTCCCGGCACACCGCCGCGCGGCGCTCCCCACCCAACACCGCGGCCGCGTCGGCCAGGCAGTCCGCGATTCGGTGCGGCGCCTCGAAGAACACGCACGCACGCGGCTCGGTCCGCAGCGCCTCGAACCACGTCCGGCGCTGCCCCTGTTTGCGCGGCGGGAAGCCGTCGAAACAGAACCGCTCGACCGGCAGCCCCGACAACGCCAGCGCCGTGGTGACCGCGGACGGGCCCGGCAGGCAGGTGACGGGCAGGTCCCGCGCGACACACGCCGCAACCAGCCGGTACCCGGGGTCGCTCACCGACGGCATCCCGGCGTCGGTCACCAGCAGCACCGTCCGGCCCTCCGCGACGTCGGCGACCAGCGCGGGCAGTCGCGTGGTCTCGACCTGGTCGTAGAAGCTGACCACCTTGCCGGTGATGGTGACGCCGAGCGCGGACGCGAGGTGCTTGGTGCGCCGGGTGTCCTCCGCCGCGACCACATCCGCGGTCGCGAGCGCGACTTTCAGTCGTTCCGAGGCGTCGCGGACGTCCCCCATCGGCGTCGCGGCAAGGACCAGGGAACCATTCATGCACGACAGCCTACGATCGTCGGGTGACCCTGTTGACCGACGAGCGCCCGACGCCCCACGTCGACCCCCGCGGTCACCTCTCCCCGGCGCCCCTGGCGCCCGAACCCGAGACCGGCCCGACCGACCGCTTCCGCGGCTGGGTGGTCACCGTGTTCCTCACCCTCGTCGCCGCCATCACCCGGTTCACCATGCTCGGCTACCCCACCGACGCGGGCACCCCGGTGTTCGACGAGAAGCACTACGCGCCGCAGGGCTGGCAGGTGCTCACCAACGGCTGGATCGAGAACAACCCGGGTTACGGACTCGTCGTGCACCCGCCGGTCGGCAAGCAACTGATCGCCGTCGGCGAGGCGCTGTTCGGGTACAACGGCTGGGGTTGGCGCTTCTCCGCCGCCGTCGCGGGCACCCTGCTGGTGCTGCTGGTGATCCGGATCGTGCGGCGGATGGCGCGGTCGACACTGGTCGGAGCGATCGCGGGGCTGCTGCTGATCGCGGACGGGGTCACCTTCGTCTCGTCCCGGATCGGGATGCTCGACATCTTCATGGCCCTGTTCGTGGTCGCCGCGTTCGGCTGCCTGATCGTCGACCGCGACGAGGTTCGGGCCCGGATGGCTCGCGTCTACGCAGAGGGCCGGATCGGGGTCACTGACTACGGCCCCCGGCTGGGGGTGCGCTGGTGGCGGTTCGGCGCCGGCGTGATGCTGGGCCTCGCCTGCGGGACCAAGTGGTCGGGCCTGTACTTCATCGCGTTCTTCGGCCTGATGAGCGTGGCCTTCGACGTCGCCGCCCGCCGCCGCTACGGGGTGCGCCGGCCGTGGCTCGGCGCGGGCCTGCGCGACGTCGGACCCGCGCTGTACGCGCTGGTGGTCGTCCCCGTCCTGGTCTACCTGGCCACCTACTGGGCGTGGTTCGCCTCGGAGACCGGCGTCGACCGGCACGCCGTCGGAAACCAGCTCGGCTTCGACGGCAGCTTCTCGTTCGTCCCCGCCGCGCTGCGCTCGCTCTGGTACTACAGCGGAAACGTGCTCGAGTTCCACGGCGGTCTGACCAACTCCGCGGGCAACCACCATCCGTGGGAGTCCAAGCCGTGGACGTGGCCGATGGGTCTGCGGCCGATGCTCTACTACTTCGCCGAGGGCGACGAGGTGTCCGGCTGCGGCGCCGCGAGCTGCGTCAAGGCCGTGATGCTGATCGGCACCCCGGCGATGTGGTGGCTGGCGCTGCCGATGCTCGGCTGGGCGTTGTGGCGCACCGTCGTGGGCCGCGACTGGCGCTACGCCGCGGTGCTCACCGGGTACGCCGCCGGGCTGCTGCCCTGGTTCGTCACCATGGACCGGCAGATGTACTTCTTCTACGCCGTCGCGCTTGCACCGTTCCTGGCCATGGGCCTGGCCCTGGTGTGCGGGGAGGTGATCGGCCGCGCCCGGGCGAGCTACGAGCGCCGCCGCACCGGCCTGCTCGCGGTCGCGTTGTACCTGGGCCTGGTAATCGCGAACTTCGCCTGGCTGTGGCCGATCCTGACGGCCGTCCCGATCACCCCGGAGATGTGGCAGCAGCAGCTGTGGCTGCCGAGCTGGCGGTGACAGCCACCCCTCGTCGACCGTCACCGAGCCCTGCCGCACCTGAATTCGTTTCCTGATCCGGAAGCCGCTTCCAGCACATCACCCGCCGGCACGCGCGGCCTCGTGCAAACAGATGAGATCGGCCATAATCGGACGGAACCCGCTGGACGCCGTATGCCAACCGATGCCGGGGTGGTCGATGATCTCAGTCGACGATTTTTCCCGCCTCGTGTCCGCTATCTACGCATCGGCCGTCACGCCTGAGCAATGGGATCCGACCCTTGTCGAGCTTGTCCGCGCCTTTGACGGCGTCGGCGCCGGATTGCAGACTTCGGCACCGGCGACCCGACAATCCGACGCCATGGTGCGTCAGGTCGGCGCCGACCCGTCCGCAAGAACGACCTACAACGAGTACTACGGCCGGCTCGACTGTGTGGCGACAACCGTGGAGAACGCTCCGGTCGGCCGAATTCACACCGGGACCGAACTGATCCTCCCCAACGTGCACACCGAGTTCTACGCGGACTGGTGCCGCCCCAACCACTTCCAGGACGGACTGTTCGTCCGACTGACCGGCGGCACCACGAGCGCATGGCTGGGGGTCGCCGCGCCTCGTGGCCCGGAACCCTTCGGAACCACCGACCGGCTGACGTTGATGAGGCAGCTGGTCCCGCACCTGAAGCAGGCAATCCACACGCGGGTGGAACTCGCGACCCTCGCGCGGCGCGAAAATGACCTGGCCAGAGCAATCGACCAGTTCCAGCACGGCATCGTGGTCATCGGGCCGGACTGCCGAATCCTGCACCTCAACACAGCGGCCGAGACGATCCTGGGATCCGGCGACGGCCTCCAACTCCGCCCCCCTGGATCCATCGCGGCGACCCTCTCTCGGGCAGATCGAGAACTCCGCCGCCTCGTGTGCCTCGCGCTGGACACCCAAGAGGACCGTGTCCCCGAGGGCGGCTCATTTGTCTGCCCCCGCCCGTCCGGGCGACGCGGATACGCGGTCCACGTGGTTCCGCTCAGCCCAGGCACCGACGGACTGAGCCATTCGACGGTGACCGCCCTCGTCCTGATCGTCGACCCAGACCGTGAACCTGAACCGGACACCGACGTCCTGCGCCGCCTGTACTCCCTCACCGACACCGAGGCGGAGGTCGCCGTGCGGGTGGCTCGCGGCGAAGGACTGAAACCGGTCGCCGACGAACTCTCCGTGTCGATGACGACGATTCGAACTCACCTCCAGCACGTCTTCGACAAGACCGAGACGCACCGTCAGGCCGAACTCGTCCGCGTCCTGCTGGCGATCGGTCCATCGTTTCACGAGGCCGCCCAAGACTGAGGCTGCCGATCACCTCGAGAACCTGCTAGTGACCGACTCGCTTGGCCCGCGTGCGGGGCCGCGGCAGTCGTCGCCGCTCCCGCTTCGCCTCGAGGATCATCGGGTCGCGGCACAGGTCCCGGTAGAGCGAGACACACAGCCCGATCATCACCAGCACGAACGGCGCGGCCACGATGATGGTCATCGTCTGCAGCCCGTTCAACGCGTCCTCGCCGCCGGTCCACAGCAGCAGCGCCGCGACGCCACCGGTCAGCATTCCCCAGAACACCACCACCCACCGACTCGGCTGCAGCGTGCCGCGCTGGGAGAGCGAGCCCATCACCATCGACGCCGCGTCCGCGCCGGAGACGAAGAAGATGGCGACCAGGATCATCACCAGGACCGACGTGACACCTGCCAACGGCAGGTTGTCCAACATCCCGAACAGTTGGGACTCGGAACTGCCCCGCTCCGCGAGCGGGATGCCGGCGCGCTGTTCACCGATGGCGGCACCACCGAACACCGAGAACCACAGGAGGCTGACCACGCTGGGCACCAGGATCACGCCGACCACGAACTCACGGATGGTGCGGCCCCGGCTGATGCGGGCCAGGAACATCCCGACGAACGGGGTCCAGGAGATCCACCAGGCCCAGTAGAAGATGGTCCACGAGGACAGCCACTCGGCGGTCTCCGGGTTGCTGGATGCCGCAGTGCGCGCGGACATCTCGGCGATCTGTCCGGCGTAGGCGCCGAGGGTGTTCGGGATGAGGTTGAGGATCAGGACGGTCGGCCCCAGCACGAAGACGAACACCGCCAGCACCAGCGCCAGCACCATGTTGATGTTGGAGAGCCACTGGATGCCCTTGGACACCCCGGAGACCGCCGAGGCGACGAAGGCCAGCGTGAGCACCGCGACGATCGAGACGAGCAACAGCGTGCCCGCCTCCTCGAGCCAACCGGTGACCTCGAAGCCGGACCCGATCTGCAGGGCGCCCAACCCGAGGGAGGCCGCGGTGCCGAACATCGTCGCGAAGATGGCGAGGATGTCGATGACCTTGCCGATCGGCCCCTCCGCGCGGCGGCCGAGCAGGGCGATGAAGGCGGAGCTGAACAGCTGCTTGCGGCCGCGACGGTAGGTGCCGTAGGCCAACGCCAGGCCCACCACCGCGTACGTCGACCACGGGTGCAGGCTCCAGTGGAACATGGTGGTCGCCATCGCGGCGCCGACCCCACCGTCGGTGCCCGGCGGCGGGGTGACGAAGTGCGCCAGCGGTTCTGCCACGCCGAAGAACATGAGGCCGATGCCCATGCCGGCACTGAACATCATCGCGATCCAGCTGACGGTCTTGAACTCCGGCTTCTCGCCGTCCTTGCCGAGCGGAATCCGGCCGAACGGGCTGACCGCCAACCAGAGCGCGAACAGGACGAAGCCGGTCGCGGCGAGGATGAACAGCCAGCCGAGGTTGGTGACGAGCCAGTCGAGCGTCGAACTGGTGACCCGGTCCAGGCTGTCGGGACCGACGATGCCCCAGATCAGGATGGTCGCGACGATGACCGCGGTGACCCCGAACACCACGAAATCGGTGCGGACGGCGCCACCGGCAGACCCCGCTCCACCGGTACCGGCGGCTTCCGCGCGTTCGGTGGGGTCGGAATCTTGATCGGACAAATCGGTATTCGCCGCCATGCAGACTCACGTTGCTTGTCCGCACAGGCAATTGCAAGCCGACGCGGCCGGGGAATTGCCGGCCGGCCGCGCCGGTTTACGGCGTTACACTGCGGATTTGGAGCCGAATCGACCGCCCAAGAGCGCATCGATGCTGAGCCGGCCCGCACCGATCGCGGCGATCAGCAACGAGGCGACACCGAGCGCCAGGACGAGTTCGTACCCGCCCTCGGAGACGAAGATGCCCTTGTCGATGTGCACGATGAAGAAGGCCCCGACCATGTCGAGGAACAGCAGGATCCCGGCGATGGGAGTGGCGATCCCGGCGATCAGCGCGAAACCGCCGACCAGTTCTACCGTCGCCGCGACGATCGCGGACACGTCCGGCAGCGGCGCACCCATGGCGTCGAATCCGGCCTGGGTCTTCGCAATTCCGTTGGTGAAGAACTTCTGCCAGCCGTGGGCGACGAAGATGACGCCGATGCCGACGCGGGCGATGAGCAGGGCGAGGTCCTTGAAAGCGCTGGATTTCATCTACAGGTCCTTTGCTGTGCGCACGGAAGGTCGGGAACGAGACCACCCTGACACAGGATGGTTGAAGCGTCAACCTTCCCGCGGGCGTGTCGGAAGCCGCCCTCACCGAGCGAGAACGCGCACCGGACGCCGCCGGAAGTACCCGATCCAGGACGCCAGCACCACCGCCACCACCAGGAGCCGGACCAGGGTCACGGCGTCCACCGGGTAGAGCACCCCGGTGAGGTAGTGCGAGATGAACCCCGTCGACGGCAACTGCGGCTGGCCCGACATCCGCCGGGCCCAGTTCTCCAGGTCGGTCAGCGGGCATTCGTAACCCACCAGCACCGACCCCACACCCCACGCCACCACCGCGACATGGAGGGCGATCGTCCGACGCCAGCGCCAGGCCAGGAACCCGCCGACCACCAGGTATCCGATGAAGGCGAGGTGGGCCGCGACGGTCGCCGCCTCGACCACCCGGTAGACCATCGCCACCCCTTCGCCCAGCCCCCACCGTCGAGCGTAGTCCGGCGGCGCTTACGCGCCACGGATCGCGGCGGCCACCAGCTCCCCGGCGACGTCGTCGCCCAGGCCCAGGTCGCGGATGGCGGCGACGTACGCGGTGGCCGCCCGCTGGGCCGCGGTCAGCGTCGGGTCGCCCGAGGACGCAACGAAGGAACCGGCTCGACCGCGGGTCTCGATCGCGCCGACCGCCTCGAGCTCCTTGTAGGACTTGGCGACGGTGTTCGGCGCCAGCCCCAACTCCTCTGCCAACGCACGCACCGTCGGCAGCTTGGTGCCGGCGATCAGTTCACCTCGGCGGATCAGAGCGAGCACCCTCAGCTTCACCTGCTCGTAGGGCGGCGTCGCGGAGTCCGGGTCGATGACGATGCGCATGCGGCGAGGCTAGCCGGGCAAGCCCCGATCCAGCTCGCCGAACGCCGAGATTCACTCGGCGAAGGCCTGCTCGAGCCCGTCGAACCAGGCGGCGTCCTCGACCAGGGCCCGGCTTCTCCAACCGTCCGGTGCGCGAACCAACTCGTGGTTGTACCAACCGCCGCAGAAGAACTGCCTGCCCGGCTTGACGACCATCGGGTTGAAGAACATCGCCCGCACCCGGGCGCCGTCGGCGGTGAACTCGACGTCGATGTTCGAGACGAAGTGCTGGGTCCGGGTGAACAGGTCGAGCATGGTCGTCAACTGCGCCACCACCTCCTCCACGCCGCCGCTCGGACCGCCGGTCTCGGAGTAGTCGATGGCCGCGTCCGGGGTGAACACCGTCCGGTAGAGCGCCCAGTCCTTGGTGTCGACGGCGTGCGCGTAGCGGGTGAGCAGGTCCGCGATCTCGATCCGGTCGGAGAGGGTCTGCAAGTCCATGYAGGCAATGAAAGCGCACCACCCTCCCCGACCGCCGGAAAACCGCGAGGAACTACGACGTGCTGGTCACCGGACGTTCGCCGACCGACGGGATGCCACCGTCCTCGGATGTGCTGCGCGGCACGGTGAATGTCGCGATCACGCAGAGTACTGCGACGGCGAAACACGCCAGCGTGTACCAGAGGTTGCCGATCGGATCGCCGCTGTCGGTGACACCGTCGACCGCACCGAAGAAGTCCGGCAGCGCGGTCGCCCACAGCAGGCCCATCACCGCGAGGTACACGACGGCGTACACCCGGACGAAGTCGTTCGAGTACGGCGGGACGTCCGCGGCGGAGCGCCGCAACCGCGACCACTGGCGGGCCAGGAGCGGGATCGCGACGACCGTGATGGCGACCAGTTCGGCCGCGTACAGGAACCCGCGGACGGTGTCGCTGCCCATTCCGAAGACGGTCGCCGGGAGCGGGAGCACGAACACCCCGACCGAGGCGGTGAGACCGATCACCACGGTGCGCCACACCAGTCCGAGCCCGGAGAAGCGCCGGCCCGCATCGACGTGCCGGCCGACGAAGAACTGGACGCACAGAGCCAACGACATCGGCCACAGCGCCGCGAACACCACGACGCTCGGCAGCGGAACCGAATCGAAGAAGGGCAGATTGACCTTGTTGTCGAGCGTCCACTCCCACCAGCGCAGCTGCGGCCCGAGCTGGTCGAAGATCTCGTAGAACGCGTGGTGGACGAAGCCGACGCACACCGCGCCGAGGAACACCCCGTAGCGCCGGAAGACGCCGAGCATGCGGACGATCTCGAACGCCAGCGTCGCCATCAGCGGGTAGATCGCGATGATGTACAGCGGGAGGCGGCCCCACAGGAAGTCCACGGTGAACACGTTGTGCGCGAACATCGTGCCCAGGTATTCCTCGGTGCCGAACGTGGCCGGGAAGTAGATCGGCGGCTCGATGACGAACAGGAACGCGGTGGCGCCGAACCAGAGCACCAGGTTCGTGGGATCACCGTGGCGGCGCAGCCGCAGGATCGCGTACACGAGCGCGAGCACCGACCCGAGCACGATCATCCACTCGAGCACCGGCAGCGTCCAGTTCTCCAGCGCGGCCGGATTGCGCACCTCGAAGAGCCCGCCGGCCTCCTCGCACGAGAAGCCCAGGCGGGTCGCGAGATCCGAGAAGGTGGGCGAACAGTGGTCCGACATCAGTTCGCCCCCGCGGAGACCGGCTCGGCCTCAGGCTTCTGCGAGTCCGCGGTGTACCAGCGGGTGCAGTCGTAGCCGGCGTCGTAACGGGTGAACCACTCGTCGGCGAGGACGGGCAGCTTCTCGTGTGCGGGCTTGTGCCCGGGCATCTGGCTGCGGATGGCGCCGGACAGGGCGGTGAGCTGCTCACCGATCGGCAGGCCGTCGAACGCCCGCGGCATCGGCCCCTTGGTCAGGTACGGGGCGAAGGCGGTGAGCACCTTTTGCTTGGCCCGGTGCCGGGCGAACATCGACATCGCGTCGACCTTCCGCTCGGACAGCGGAACGTGCTGGTTGAAACCGGCACACGCAATCCGGATCGACTTCATCACGTGCGCGAAGATCGACGCAGCCATCCGCATCCGGTAGAGCTCGTTGCCGACGACGGAGTTGTAGATGATCAGCGCCGAACTGCGGTGCTCGACCTCCTCGACGAAGTGCCAGAGGAACAGGGACGCGACCCGGTCGTCGCCGGGCCGGAACAAGGTGGCCTCGTTGTCGAGCATCAGCTTGAACACCGGAGTGAACGTGGCCTCCAGGTCGGCGGTGTACGCCAGCCTGTAGTTGATCGAGGTCCGCTCGGTGAGCAGGTCGAACTCACCGGTCACGGCGTCGAGGGTGTTCTGCAGGCCGGGGTACCGCCGGATCAGCGCGTTCACGTGCTGGCGGTGGGCGGTGGAGTGGTGGCCCTCCTGACGCATGAACGCGACTGCCTCCGCCGCGACCTCCGGATCGGTGATCAGCGGCTTCGCCTGCAGGATCAGCTTGACGATCATCTTCTCGAAGCCGATCGCCAGGAACGAGACCGCGTTGGACATGCTCGACCACGCCGGGTTCTCCGGGTTCCACAGGAAGGGGACGTCCTCGGCCTCGAACCCGAAGTCCATCTTCCGGGGTTTCAGTTCCGTCATGCGCGATTCCTCGATTCGTCGATGTGTGCGAGCCCCGCCAGGGCAGGTGAAGGCCACGTTCGACGCGATCATACAAATACGCGCTCCTGCGTATGATGACTTTCGCCGAATCCACCGCACCTCACGCCGCCCGCCGTCGCAGCCCTGGTACCGTCCGCCCGTGGCGCGCAGACGTGGATGGGGTGGGCGACCGCCGGTCGATGACGACGAGGCCTCGCAACGCATCGTCGACGCCGCAGTCGATCTGATCGGCCGAACCGGCTCGGCGATCAGCATTGCCGACGTCGCGGAGTCGCTGGGTGTCATCCGTCAGACGGTGTACCGGTACTTCCCCAGCGCGGACGCACTGATGAGGGCCGCGGCGATCGCCTCGGTCGCCGGATTCCTCGATCGGCTCACGCGGCAGGTACGCGGCATCGCGGATCCCGTCGACGCGATGACCGAGGGCGTGGTGTTCACTCTCGCCGAGGTGCGTCGCACGCCGCATCTGGGCATCCTGCTCACCGGCACTGACGTCCACCCCGACGGCATCACGTCCGACGAGGCACGTGCCTTCGGCATGACGATGATCAGACGCTTCGACGTCGACTGGGAGCGCCACGGGTACGACGACGAGTCCCTCGGCGAGCTCGTCGAATACCTGCTGCGAACGATGCAGTCGTTCTTCATCTCTCCGGGCAATCCGCCACGGAGCGACGACGATCTGCGCCGGTATCTGCGCCGCTGGATGGGAACGGCAATCATGGCCCAATCGGGCAGATCGGAAACCGACTAGGCCGGTGGCGTTTCCGCGCCGGCACAGCGCCGGGCCGCGAGCGCCGCGGTGACCCGGACCAGGTCCCGGGGCGAGCTCACCTCCAGCCCCGTCAGCATCGCGAGTTTGCGCAGCCGGTAGACGACCGTGTTCGGGTGCACGTGCAACGCCGCCGCGGCGGCGCCGCGGTCGTAGCCGGCGTCGACGTAGGCCTCGAGCGTCCGGAGCACCGACTCGTGGGTGTCCAACGGGGACAACAGTTCCGCCAGCACCGCATGCGCGGCGCTCGGCCGCGCCAGCTGATACTCGACCGCTACGTCGCACAACCGGAACAACCCGGTCCGGTGTCCGTGCCGGCGCGCCACCTCCAGCACCTCCCTCGCCTCGACGAGCGCGCCGGGCACCGCGTCGGGCGCGGCGGCGGACACCGCGGTCACGACGGCGGCGCCGATCGCGCGTTCGAGGTCCAACAGGTTGCCGCGCAACACGGCGTACTGCGGGCTCGACTCCCAACTTCCCTCTGCCGGTTCGGAATCGACGATCGGGATGAGCACCGTTCCGCCGCTGCCGGTCACCGCGCTCAACGCCCTGTCGCGGCCGACGCTGTCGAGCTCGCGTTGCAGCCGTCGGACCTTGCGCCGCTCGGCGACCGCGGTGTCCACCCCCGCGGCCGCCTCGTCCGGGTGCGGGTCGACGTACAGCGCGACCACCCAGTAGAGCCGAGCGAGTGTGAGACCCACCCGGTCGGCGGCCCCCGCCGGGTCTGCGCCCGAGGACAACGCCATCAGGAGGGCCCGGCGGGCGCCGTCGTCCTCACTCGGCAGTGCATGGTCCGACCCGTACCCCGCCACCACCGCAGACGTCGCGGCGAGCAGGTAGGTGTGCAGCAACTGCCCCGCTCGCGCGAGTGCCGGACCGTCGCCGCCACCGGCCAGCCCCGCGATCGACGCCCACCACTGCTGGACGCCGAGGTGGTACGCGTGCAGGATCTCGGCCAGGGGCACCAACTCCTCCGCCCGGTGCCCGGCCGAGACCCGCAGGTCCGCCACTTCCGAGGGCGTCGGCTCCCGCGCCGTCCGGAGCATGGCGATGAACAGCTCGAGGTTCCGCCGGACGATCGCGGTGCCGTCGTTGCGGATCGCCTCCTCCGGCAGTGACCGGTAGAAGGGGACGTCGGTCCGGACCACTCTGACGGTCTCGGCGACCAGCGAGTGAGTCCGCTGCGCCAACTGGTCCGCCAGCGACCGACCGCCGATCGAAATGGGACCCTCTCGGTCCGCTTTGCTCTCAGACACAAAAACCCCCCGAATGTTGGTCGCAATCTACAACTACCACCTGCAGTTTCCCGATCAGGATGTAATCCACGCCACTCTCGGCTGCACAAACGGTGCACCCGAAACGGAGCGGCTCACGAGAGAAGGAGCCTCGGTGACTCAGATGACCAGCCGTGCCACCAGGTCGGGGGCAACTGCCGCCGCCACCCTGTGCCTGCTGGCGGCCGCGGCCGCGGGCAACGCCGGCGCCGCCCCCCTCGATGCCGGCCGGATCGACTACGTGGCGATCGGCGATTCCGCCGCGGCCGGCCCGCTGCTTCCCGACCAGGACATGAGCGCGCCCGGATGCCTGCGGTCGCACCTGAACTACCCCGCCGTGGTGGCCGCGGAGCTGGGCGCCACGCTCACCGACGTCAGTTGCTCGTCGGCGAGGACCGCCAACATCACGAACACCCCGCAGCGCACCTTCTCCGGCACCGCGACACCGCAACTCGACGCATTGAGCCGGGACACCGACCTCGTCACCGTCACCATCGGCGCCAACGACTTCAACCTCTTCACCACCGCCCTCAGCTGCGCCAACCCGCTGCCACAACCGAACGGGTCGTCATGCCGCGACAAGTTCAACGCCGGCGGACGCAACCAGCAGCGGGACCAGATCGCGGGTTGGGCACCGACCTGGGGGGCGATGCTCGACCAGGTCCGCGAGCGGGCGCCGTACGCGGAGATCGCGGTGGTGGGTTACGGCACCTACCTGCGACCGGGCGGATGCCCCGCACAGCAACCGATCTGGTCGCAGGACGCCGACTACCTGCAGAGCGTGATGACCGACGCCAACGCCGCGATGGAAGCGGAGGCCACCCGACGTGGCATCCGCTTCGTCGACATCACCCAGGCCACCTCGGGCCACGACATCTGCGCAGCCCCCGGGCAGGCGGCCTACACCGGCCTCGTCCCGACCGAACCTGCCGTGCCGCTGCACCCGACGGTGTTCGGCATGCAGGCGATCGGTGCACAGGTAGCCGAGCAACTGCGCTGACGCGCCACTCCTGAACCAAAGCCTGTTCTCGCACGGCAATGCCTGCGACAGAACAGGTTTCCGACCCGTTCCCACCGAATCTGCGAGGCCCCATGTCCGTGCACGAATCCGCCGCGCCCCCGTCTGCGCTGCCCACGTCACCACCGTCGACAACCACGACCAATGTCGTCAGCGGAGCGCTGGTCGCGCTCTTCCTGGCCAACCTGGTGAACTTCTTCGACCGCTCGATCCCCTCCGTGGTCGCCGAACCCATCAAGGCCGAGTTCTCCCTCAGCGATCTGCAACTCGGCCTCGTCATGTCGGCCTTCACCCTGGTCTACGCGATCGCGGGCCTACCGCTCGGCCGACTCGCGGACACCGGCAACAGGCCGAAGATCATCGGCGTGGGCCTACTGATGTGGAGCGGGTTGACCGCGGCGACCGGCGCGGCGGGCAGTTACCTACTCTTCATCCTGGCCCGGCTCGGCGTGGGCATCGGCGAGGCGAGCTTCACCCCGGCCGCGAACTCGATGATCGGCGACATGTACCCGGCGGAGCGGCGATCTCGCGCACTCGGCATCTTCATGCTCGGGCTGCCGCTCGGTCTCATGCTGGCGTTCTTCACCGTCGGCAAGATCACCGAGGCCTTCGGCTCCTGGCGGGCGCCGTTCTTCGTCGCGGCCGTGCCCGGAGTGGTGCTCGCCGTCGTCCTGTACCGGATGCGGGACCCCGAGCGCGGGGGCGCCGAACACATCTCCGCCACCGGCGCGGCTCCCACCGGCGCCGCCCCGGTCACGCGACCGATCCGCCGGCTGCTGTCGATCCCGACGCTCCGCTGGCTGATCCTCGCGGGGCTGACCTTCAACTTCGCCGCGTACGCCGTGAACTCGTTCGTGGTGCCGCTGCTCATGCGCCAGTACGAGCTGAAGTTGACGCCCGCCGCCGCGGTCACCGGAATCATCGTCGGGCTGACCGGCCTCGTCGGACTGGTGGCGGGCGCCAGACTGGCGGACCGCGCGTCGACCAGGTCGCCGAATGCCCGTCTCAGGATCGGGGTCTTCAGTTGCGCCGCGGCGGCTCCGTTGACCGCCCTCGCCCTGATGCAGAACGGGGGGAGCGTCGTCGCCTTCACCGCCTTCTTCGCCGCCGGCTGGTTGTTGGCGTACGCCTTCTACATCAGCGTCTATCCCACGATCCACGACGTGGTGGTCCCGCCGCTGCGTGCCACCGCGACCGCCTTGTTCTTTGCGGCGATGTACCTGCTCGGCGGCTTCTCGGGACCGGTCGTGGTGGGCGCCATCTCCGACTGGTTCGCCGAGCGCGCGCTCGACTCGGCGGGTACCGGAACGCTGGCCCAGTACGCGGGTGAGGGACTGAACTCGGCCATGTACCTGGTGCCGATCATGTTGGCGCTCACCGCCGTCTTCATCTTCCTGGCCACCCGGACGGTCGCAGCGGACGCGACCCGCATGCGCCGGATGCTGGAGGGCCGCTGAGGTCGCCGACAGCCGGTCGAGCGGGCCGGGGGCACAATGGCTGACATGGCGACATCCGACACGAACCCGCACGCGACGATCTACCACAACCAGCGGTGCAGCACCTCGCGCACGGTGCTCAAGCTGATCGAGGACGCGGGCATCGAACCGACCATCGTGAAGTATCTCGACACGCCACCCTCGCGCGACGGCCTGCGCAAGCTGCTCGACGACGCCGGGCTCAAGCCCAGCGAGGCGATCCGACGCAAGGAGTCCGTCTACACCGAGCTCGGGTTGGCGCAGGCGAGCGAGGACGAGCTGCTCGATGCCATGGTCGAGAACCCGATCCTGATCGAGCGCCCGATCGTGGTCACCGACAAGGGCACGGTGCTCGCCCGGCCGGCCGACAAGGTGTCCACCATCCTGTAGTCACCTCGATCGTCAAGGCACGGCCCCGTCGACCCAGTCGTCGGGGCCGTGCCTCGTTCAGATCAGGACTCGGACGATCCCGCCGAACCGGAATCACCCGAACCGGACTCCCCCGAAGCGGAGCCCACGGAACCCAGATCGACCGAGCCAATGTCGACCGAGCCCGACGCGGCCTCTTCCCCGGTTTCGACCTCCGGCTCGGCCGGGACCCCGGACACGATCGGGGCCTCGGACTCGACGGGGGTCACGGACTGCGGCGTCCACACGCCACAGTCGAAGGTGGCGAAGGTGCTGTCGGTGCCCTTTGCGCATAACTTCCCCTCCACACATCATCCCAGTCGGACGATTGTCCAAAGGTGGAGATATGCAGATTCGATATGTCCACACGCCATATCTGGCACTGGTGACCGGAGTCACAGCATCATGGCCGTAGCGGCGGGCCCGCCTGCCGCCGAAGGTGTCTGACGCTCAGAGCAGGTCGCGTGAGACCGGGCACGACATGCAGCGGGGTCCGCCGCGACCGGAGCCGAGTTCGGACCCCGAGATCCGCAGGACCTCGATGCCCGACGCCTCGAGCCKGGTGTTGGTCTCGACGTTGCGCTCGTAGGCGACCACCACTCCGGGCGAGAGCGCGAGGGTGTTGTTCCCGTCGTCCCACTGCTCGCGTTCGGCGGTCACGTGGTCGAGCCCGGTGTCTATCACCCGCAGCTTGCCGATGCCCATCGCCTCGGCCGCCGCTTCCAGGAAGGATTCGGCGCCGCGGATGCTCACGCCGCCGTCCTCGCGTCGGATGGTGAAGGCGGTCAGGGTGTGCTGGATCGCGGGGTACATCACCACCGCATCGACGTCGACCATCGTGCACACGGTGTCCAGGTGCATCGACGCCCTGCGTTGCTCGATCGGCACCACCAGCACCGTGTGCGCGAGTCCGTCCTCGAACACGCTGCGCGCCAACGCCTCCGCTCCCGCCGGGGTGGTTCTCTCGCCCACCCCGACGGCGATCACCCCCGGCGAGAGCAGCAGCACGTCGCCTCCCTCGACCGGCGCGGTGTGCGACTCGTAGGCCCGCCGCACCCCGAGGAAGCGTGGATGGTGCGCGTAGATCAGGTCGGTGAGCGAGGCCTCCCGGGCGCGTGCCGGCAGAGCGAGAGCCGTGATCGCCACCCGGTTGCCGATCCAGAACGACGAGTCCCGGGTGAAGAGCAGGTTCGGCAGCGGTTCGATCACGAAGTCGCCACCGTGGTGCATCCGCCGCACCAGGGACGACCCGGCCGGCCCGATCGGCAGTTCGTCGAATGTCATCCCCGCGGTCAGGAGGTTGGCCAGAGCGGCGGGCGCGACGGTGCGCAGGTACGACGCCAGCTCCTGAGCGAGCGAGTGCCCGAGCCGACGGGGGTCGACCGCGGCCGAGATGCCCTGCATGCGGGCCGCACCGCTCGCGGTCAACGCCTCGGTCAGCAGGTCCGAGAGCAGCAGCACCTCGACGCCCCGCGAACGCAGCAACGCGGCGAAGGCATCGTGCTCGTCCTGGGCCCGGTCCACCCACGGCAGTCCGTCGAAGAGCAGCTGGTCGTTGTTGCGCGGGGTCAACCGCTTGAGCTCGTCGCCGGGACGGTGCAGCAGCACCGTCCGCAGGGTGCCCACCTCGGAGTTGGCCCCCAACACCGTGCCGCGCTCGCTGGTCATGGCTCGACGGTAGTGCGCCTCGGCCGCCGCCGCGAGGGTTACGTCGGCCGGATCCGTCGCGCGCTAGACGATCAGCCCGCGCTCCCGGGCGGCCGCCACGGCTGCGGTCCGGCTGTCCACCCCGAGCTTCGAGAACGCGTGCACGAGGTGTGATTTCACGGTGGCCTCCGTGACGAAGAGTTCCTTGGCGATGGCCCGGTTCGACAGGCCCTGCGCCACCAGCTGCACGATCTGACTCTCCCGAGCACTCAGGTCCACTCGCGGTGACCGAATCTGCCGGTACAGCCGTTGCGCCACATCGGGATTGAGCACCGTCTCACCTCGGGACGCCGCCCACACCGCGTCCACCAGCACCTGCGGGTCGCTGTCCTTGAGCAGGTAGCCGGCGGCGCCGGCCTCCACCGCCCGCAGAATGTCACTGTCGGTGTCGTAGGTGGTCAGCACCACCACCCGCGGCGGGGAGGGGCGGGCTGCGATCGCCTCGGTGGCCTGTGCGCCGTCCATGCCTGCGCCGAGCCTCAGGTCCATCAGCACCACATCGGGACGCTCGGTGGCGACCAGTTCGAGCGCCTCCTCCCCCGACGACGCCTCGGCGACCACGTCCAGCCCGTCGTGCGAGGCGAGCAGCGCCCGCAGCCCCGCCCGGACCACCGGATGGTCGTCGACCAGCAGGATCCGCAAACTGTCCGTCACTACTCAGCACCTGCCATCGGAAGCGTTGCGGCCAAGGCCGTTCCGTCGCCGGGCGCCGCCTCGACCACGAGCGAGCCTCCGAACGAGGCGAGCCGCTCGCGCATCGACCGCAGGCCGAACGACGCCGCCGCGAACTCGCCGTCGGAGTCGAAACCGATGCCGTCGTCGACCACGTCCAGGCGCACCTCGTCCGGCGTGAAGCTCAGCGTGAGCCGCACCTGCCGGGCCCGCGAGTGCAATCGCACGTTGGCCAGCGCGCTCTGCGCGACCCGAAGCAGTGCGACGTCGTAGTCCATCGGGAGCGGGACCGCCTCACCGTCCACCACCAGTTCGCCCACGATCCCGGTGTGCTCGCACAACTGGGCGAGCAGGCGCCGCAGCGCCGACTCGAGCGAGGCCTCCTCGAGCACCGACGGGGTGAGCGCCGCGACCACGCGGCGCGCCTCGCCGAGGTTCTCCTGCGCCGTCTCCGCGATCTGCGCGAGGATCGGCGCCGGCTCGGCGCTGCGTGCACCGGCCCTGGCCAACAACACGATGGACGAGAATCCCTGTGCGAGTGTGTCGTGGATGTCGCGGGCCAGCCGGGCCCGCTCGTCGACGGCACCGGCCTCCCGTTGCAGTGCGGCGAGTTCGTCCTGGGCGTCGAGCAGCTCGGTGTGCGAGCGGGCGAGCTCGTCGAAGAGTCTGCGACGCTGCCGGACGTCGCGGAGCAACTGCTGGTAGATGACCGCCATCCCGGCGGCCGCGGTCGCGCCGAAAATCGGCCCCAGGAACGTCGCGACGACGTTGGTGCCGCCGTGCCAGAGCGACCCGCCGATCGCGACCGCGGTGATCGCCACCGTCGCGGCCACCGCGACCCGCGTCGAGAGGACGTGGAAGCACAGGAAGTACAGCGGGAACGCCACCCACACGAAGTTGACGCTCAGCGCCGCGAGACCGAGCCACCCCAGCACCAGCACGCCGAACCAGAACGGGCCGTACCAGTCGACGCCGGTGGCGGACGCGGACCGCCGGGCGAACCAGACTCCCAGCAGGTACCAGCCGAGCACGACGGCGGAGAGCAGCACCGTCGGCACCGGTCGGGTGTCGTCGATGAGGCACCGCACTGCGCCGACCCCGAGCAGCACCACGAACAGCGTGTGTGCCCCGAGCGACATGACACGCAGGACGGGTGCGGGGCCACTGTCAGGCTGGAGGTCCGAATGCTGCATTGCATCCACGCTAACACCGCCCCAGCACCCCGACCGGCCCTGACCGGCCACGACGGCCGATCTCCAACTTTCGATTGACTCGCTCACCCCACCCTTTGCGCGATGCCCCCGAAGGGGGTGCCGCGGCACGCTGGAAGCATGTTCCTGAGTATTCGTGACCTCGTGTTCGCCAAGGGCCGGTTCGCGCTGATGAGCGTGGTGCTGTTCCTGATTTCACTGATGGTGGTGATGCTCTCCGGACTCACCGCGGGCCTGGGCAACCAGTCGATCGCGGCGATCAAGAACCTCGGCGCGAACCAGTTCGCCTTCGGCGCGCCCGCGGAGGGGCAGGCGCTCTCCTTCAGCGACTCCCAGGTCACCGAGCGGCAGCAGCAGGAACTCGCCGCCACGCCGGGCGTGGACTCCGCCGCCCTGATCGGAATCGCGCCCACCCGGATCACCGTCGACGGCCGCGACGTCAGCGCCAGCGCGTTCGGCGTGGACGGCAGCTCGTTCGCCGCGCCCGTCCCGCTGTCGGCCGGCCACATCGCCGTCGACCGCACCCTCGCCGAGGAAAACGACTGGAGCGAGGGGCGCACGGTCGAGATGGGCGGTCGCCAGTTCACCGTCACGGCCCTCGTCGACGACTCGCTCTACAGCCACCAGCCGGTGGTGTGGGTCGAGCGGTCCGACTGGCTGGCGTTGCCCACCGCCGGCGGCAGCGAGGGCACCGTCGTCGCGATGCGCACGAGCAGCGGATTCGACGCCGCCTCCGCAGCGACCGCGACCGACACGTCGATCACCGATCAGTCGGGCGCCCTCAACGCGATCGGCTCCTACACCTCCGAGCGCAGTTCGCTGCTGTTGATGCAGGTCATGCTGCTGATCGTCAGCGCCCTCGTGGTCGGCGCCTTCTTCACCATCTGGACGATCCAACGCGGCCAGGACCTGGCGGTGCTCAAGGCCGTCGGCGCGTCCACCGGCTACCTGCTCCGAGACGCCCTCGGCCAGTCGCTGATCGTTCTCACGCTCGGCGCCGGGCTCGGTTCGCTGGCCGCGGTGGGCCTCGGCTCGATCGCGTCGCAGGCAGTCCCGTTCACGCTCACCGTGTCCGGCACCCTGCTGCCGTTCTTCGCGCTGATCGGCCTCGGCATGCTCGGCGCCGCCGCCGCGCTGACCCGGATCGTCTCCGTCGACCCGCTGACCGCGCTGAACTCCGCCCGGTAATCGCCGCCCACTACGAGAATTGAAGGAACAACGATGAGCATCACCCTCACCGACGCCCTCCTCACCTATCCCGACGGCGACACCCGGCTGTGCGCGCTCGACCACGTGAACTTCGCCGTGGACCGCAGCAAGCTCGTCGCGGTCACCGGGCCGTCGGGATCCGGCAAGTCCAGCCTGCTCGCAGTCGCCGGCCTGCTGATCACTCCCGAGTCCGGCACCGTCCACATCGGCGGCGTCGACGTCACCGGCCTGAGCCGATCCGAGCGGACGACGGTGCGGCGCGAACAGCTCGGTTTCGTCTTCCAGCAGTCCAACCTGCTCGCGTCGCTGACCGCGACCGAACAGCTGCAGCTGATCACGCACCTCGGCGGGGGCCGGGTTCGCAGCGTGCGAAGCCGGGCCCGGGACCTGCTGGCCTCGCTCGGACTGGAGAAGGAGCTCGACCGTCGGCCGCACCAGCTCTCCGGCGGCCAGCGCCAGCGAGTCGCGATCGCCCGGAGCCTGATGAACGACCCGTCGGTGCTGTTGGTGGACGAACCGACGTCCGCGCTCGACGAGGATCGCAGCCGCGAGATCGTCGCCCTGCTGGCGAACCTGAGCCGCGAACGCGACGTCGCGGTGGTGATGGTCACCCACGACCTCGGCCAGCTGGATCTCGTCGATGACGTCTACGAGATGCACAGCGGGAGGCTGACCCGGGCACAAGTCACCGCCTGACAGCACGACGACGGCGCCCCGCCCCGGTACTTGGACCGGGACGGGGCGCCGTTTGTCTGGTGAACTCTTACGAGGAGCCGAACAGCCCGCCGAGCGAGCCTCCGCCGCCACCGGGGACCGGGTCGGCGGTGACGCTGATCGTCCCGGTCACATCCGAACCGAGGTAGCCCGGCGCACCGGTGTAC
Source organism: Rhodococcus sp. P4_F5 (assembly GCF_056401315.1). Classification (NCBI taxonomy): domain Bacteria; kingdom Bacillati; phylum Actinomycetota; class Actinomycetes; order Mycobacteriales; family Nocardiaceae; genus Rhodococcus; species Rhodococcus sp. P4_F5. Next base: position 104,993 of record NZ_JBFUJP010000008.1, read on the forward strand.
ACCGCGTGAATCTCCCGGGTGCCCTCCTCGAGGAAGGTGTAGGTCTGGGTGGCGCGGCCGTCGGCGAGGCCGATCGCGTTGCCGAGCGGCTCGACGCCACTGAAGAACCGCACCGTGCCGCCGACCGGCTTCGGGGACACGTCCGCGGACAGGAAGACCACCCGCCCCTTCTGCGCGATCGCCGGCACCGCCAGCGTCAGCGTGGTGGCGACGTCCGTGGCGCCCGGCTCGGTCATCCGCATCACCTGGGGTGCCGAGGTCGACGCAAGGTATCCGGGGGCACCGGAGAACACCGCGGTCACCGACTTGTCGCCGGGCACCGTGAAGGTCTGGATCAGGCTGGCCTTGCCGTCGGCACCGACCGGGACGGTCCCCAGCTCAGTGGTACCGACCTTGAACGTGACGGTTCCGGCGCCCGGGAACGGCGAGACCTGCGCGTCGAAGATCACCTCGGAGCCGGTCTGCGCCGCTGCCGGCACACTCACCGTCGTGACCGTGCTCTGGTTGCCCGGCTCGATCGTGACGGTCTGCGCGGCCGAGGACGACTCGGCCGCGAACGGGGTCGCGGGGAAGGTCGCGGTGATCTGATGCTCGCCCGCCTGCGTGGCGGCCGGGGTCCAGTTGTAGGAGGCCTTGCCCGCCGCGTCGAGCGCGGCAGAGCCGATCTCGGTGGTGGCCGAGTAGAACTTGACGAGGTCGCCTTCGCGGGCGCCGAGCACCTGGACGTTCATCTTGGTCGCGATACCGGCCCTACCCGGGGCAACGGGGCTGAGCACGGTGGTGGTGACGTTCTTGGGCACGTTGATCGACGGGCCCGCCTTGTCCAAGGAACCGGTGGCGGTACCGGATCCGTACTTGATCCCGGTGGTCTGCACCGCCTCACGCGGGCAGTTGGCACCGACCAGGTACTGGAAGGAGAAGGTCGGCGACGTGGCCGCGTCCCAGCTGCCGGCCACCCGGGTCAGCCCGGGGCCGATGCTTGCGACCGGAACCGGCAACCCGGCGACCCTCACGGAGTCGGTCTTGTAGGTCATGCAGGTCGGGCGGTAGTCCTCGAGCCAGTCGACGATGCCGGTGCCGGTGACCGTGGTCGTCACGGTCACCGTCTCGCCCTCGAGCGGCGCGGTGTTGCTCACCGTCCGGGCGAACCCGAAGCCGCCGTCCGAAAGGTTGATCGTTTCCGGCGCCGCACCCGCCAGGCCCGTCCCCCCTGTCACCACGAACCCCGCGGCGACGGCGAACGCGCCTACCGTCGCCATCCCGCGACGCACATTCTTGCCCGACATGAACTTCCTCCCCGTAATGGAGGGCACCCCACAACAGACGGGAGGCCCAACGTTGTCGTCGAATCCCGACGCACGCTCGCACGGCGCGGCCGAGTGCACTCCGCAGCCGAAGGATCCGCAACTGAGGCGACCCGCAACTGCCTGGAAGTGCATCGAATCGAGCAGTAGTAGACCACGGTGATCCCCGACACGACCGGGATTTCGACGAACTAGATGGACGCTTGTGTTACAGCACAAAAGGAGGGCCGGACGCGCCGTGGCCCCGTCGCAGGCAATGACCTAGTCGAGGAATTTGCTGAACTGGTCGTTGGCCTTCTGCATCACGAACTCGTAGGGCGGGGCGAATTTGCGGGCCCACCAGTAACCGAAGCGGACGTCGTTGGACGTGTAGACAAGATAGCGGCGCTTCTTGATACCCCGCACAATGCAGTCCGCCACCCTCTCCGGCGAAACGGCGCGCTTCTCGAACCGGTGCGCGAACTTTCGCACCCGCGGATCGTCGCGGTCCACGCCGGCGATCTGCACGGTGCCGACCAACGGTGTCTTCACCCCGCCCGGGACGACCAGGCTGACGCCGATGTGGTGCCGCTTGAGGTCGAAGCGCAGCACCTCCGAGACCCCGCGCAGCCCGAACTTGCTGGCACTGTAGGCGGCGTGCCAGGGCAGGGCGAGCAGGCCCGCAGCGGACGAGACGTTCACCAGGTGACCGCCCCTGCCGGCCCGGACCATCGGCGGCACGAAGGTCTCGATGACGTGGATCGGCCCCATCAGGTTGACGTCGACCATCGACTTCCAGTGCCGATGTTCGAGGTTCTCCACGGTGCCCCAGGCCGAGATGCCGGCCACGTTCATCACCACGTCCATGCTGCCGTGGGCGGCGTGGACGTCCTCGCCCCAGGCGGCGACCGCTTCGTAGTCGGACACGTCGAGATCCCGCGACTCGACAACCCGCCCACCCGCTCGGGTGACCAGCGCGACGGTCTCCGCGAGTCCCTCGGCGTTGATGTCGGTGAGGTACAGGTCGGCGCCCTCGCGCGCCGAGGCCAGCGCGGTGGCACGGCCGATCCCGCTGCCCGCACCGGTGATCAGGCACTTCTTGCCCTGCATGTCCTTCACCCTTGAATCCCCTGCCCGTCGCGCTGATCGGTCAAGCGGAGTCTACGCACGCGGGCAGGGGTGGTCCTCGATTCACACGACCGGGGTTCGCGGCACCTCGAGACGAGGGCCGGTCCACCGAATCAACCCGGATCGGCTTGGGCACACCGGCTTACAGCCGGGTCGACATCTCGTCCTGGTACTCGTGGATCGTCTTCTCGATGGTCTTGGCCGCCTCGGCATCGTCGCGGCTGCGGGCATCGTCGGCACGTGCGCGCAACTTGCGAATCGCCGTGCGCAATTCGGTGTCACTCATCCTGTGCTCCATATCACACAGTGTGCCCGACTTCCCAGCTCGAGGCCAGGGATCGACACACCGCAGCGCCCCGCCCCGGTCGCGAGACCGGGACGGGGCGCTGCAGAAATCGTGCCGAGCTGCTGGTCCCGATCAGCTAGGAGGAACCGAACAGCCCGCCGAGGGAGCCCATGCCCCCACCGGCGCCCGGGTCCACGGGGGTTTCGCCGGTCACGGTGACGGTCACGACGTCGGAGCTGGAGCCAACGTAACCGTTCGTGCCGCCGTACACGGCCTTGAGGGTGCTGGTGCCCGCCACTGCGAAGGTGTGCGTGAGCGACACCTTGCCGTCTGCGCCGACGGTCACGGCGTCGCCGACGGCGGTGTCACCGTCGAAGAACTGCACGGTGCCGCCGGTCGGAGCCGGCGCGACCTTCGCCTCGTACGTCACTGCGACGCCCGTCGACGCCGTGACCGGACCGGTGAGGGTGGTCGCGGTCTGGACGTCCGACGGCGCCGGGGCGGTCACCGTCACGGTGTGTGCCGCCGAGGTGGACGCGATGAATCCGGTTGCGCCGGAGAACACCGCGGTGATCTCGTGCGCGCCGGCAGTCGCGAACGACGCGGTGGTCGATGCCTTGCCGTCGGCACCGACCGCCACCGGGCTACCGATGTCGGTGGCGCCGTCCTTGAACTGCACCGTGCCACCGGCCGGCGTCGGGGAAACAGTGGCGGACAGCGCAACCGGGGTCTCGGTCTGGGCAGTTGCCGCACCGGAGACGGTCGTGGTGGTGGCGAGGTCGGCCGGGGCCGCCGGGGACACCGTCACGGAGTGAGCGCCGGAGGTGGAGGTCAGGAACTCACCGGCACCTGAGAAGACGGCGGTGATGCTGTGGTCGCCCACAGCCAGTGCCTGGCTGATGCCGGCCTTGCCGTCCACGCCCACAGCCACCGGACCACCGAGGTTGTCAGCGCCGTCCTTGAACTGCACCGTGCCACCCGACGGAGCCGGGGAGACCTGCACGTTCAACGTCACGTCCGTGCCCTCGACCGCCGTTGCCGGACCGGTCACCGAGGTCGTCGTGACGAC